>CAZTMF010000711.1:0-1705 GCA_964614675.1 uncultured Caulobacteraceae bacterium
GCGCAATTTGGGTGCAGATGTCAGATGCCTCGCGCCCTATGCGAAAATATGCCGTATTCTAGTGAGGTAAGGCCCCCTGGGGCTCGGGAGGGGATTGTATCGTGCGTGTGGTTTTGGCTCAGCCGCGCGGCTTCTGCGCCGGCGTCGTCAGGGCGATCGACATCGTCGACATGGCGCTCGAGAAATACGGGCGTCCCGTCTACGTGCGCCACGAGATCGTCCACAACCGTCACGTCGTCGACGGCCTCAAGGAGAAGGGCGCGATCTTCGTCGAGGAGCTGTCGGAGGTTCCGGAAGGCGCCATCACCGTGTTCAGCGCCCACGGCGTCGCCCGTTCGGTGGTGAACGAGGCCAAGACTCGCAAGCTGCCGGTGCTCGACGCCACCTGCCCGCTGGTCTCCAAGGTCCATAACCAGGGCAAGTACTACGTCTCCCGCGGCCGCACCCTGATCCTGATCGGCCACGCCGGCCATCCGGAGGTCGAGGGCACCATGGGCCAGGTGCCCGGCCCGGTGCACCTGGTCGGCCACGAGGACGAGGTGGCCACGCTCGACCTGCCGCTCGACACGCCGCTCGCCTACGTCACCCAGACCACCCTGAGCGTCGACGACACCAAGACCATCATCGCCGCCCTGAAGGCGCGGTTCACCGACGTGGTCGGGCCCGACACGGCCGACATCTGCTATGCGACCCAGCATCGCCAGTCGGCGGTCCGCGACCTCTGCCGCGTGGCCGACGTGATCCTGGTGGTGGGGGCCAAGAACAGCTCCAATTCCAACCGCCTTCGCGAGATCGGGATCGAGGAGGGCCTGCCCAGCTACCTCATCGCCGACGGGTCCGAGCTTGATCCGTCGTGGCTGGCCGGCGTCGAAACGGTGGGGTTGACGGCCGGGGCCTCGGCGCCCGAGGAACTGGTCTTGGGCGTCATCGAGGCCTTGCGTCGCTTGGGCGACGTGGAGGTCGTCGAAATGGATGGTATCCGCGAGGACATCGAGTTCCGCCTGCCGGCGGCGCTCAGACGCGCGTCCGATCGCTGGGGCGGTCGCCCCAGCGGCGGTTGAAGGAGGTCGTAGCGTGGGACTCCCAATTTCCCAGGTGGTCCGTATCGGGACCTATATCTTCAAGCAGCACCTGACGGGGGTGAAACGCTACCCGCTGGTGCTGATGCTCGAGCCGCTGTTCCGCTGCAACCTGGCCTGCTCCGGCTGCGGCAAGATCGACTATCCGGACGAGATTCTGAACCAGCGCCTGAGCTACGATCAGTGCATGGAGGCGATCGACGAGTGCGGCGCGCCCGTGGTCTCCATCGCCGGCGGCGAGCCCCTGCTGCACCGGGACATGCCCAAGATCGTCAAGGGCTACCTCGAGCGGAAGAAGTTCGTGATCCTGTGCACGAACGCCCTCCTGCTGACCAAGAAGATCGACCAGTACGAGCCGCATCCCGGCTTCACCTGGTCCATCCACCTGGACGGCGACCAGGCCATGCACGACAAGTCCGTGTGCCTGGACGGCACCTACCAGAAGGCCGTCGAGGCCATCCGGCTGGCCAAGTCCAAGGGCTTCCGCACCCAGATCAACTGCACCCTTTTCAACGATGCCGATCCGGAGCGGGTGGCCCAGTTCTTCGACGAGATGAACGCCATCGGCTGCGACGGCGTCACCGTCTCGCCGGGCTACGCCTATGAGCGCGCGCCCGACCAGGAGC
>CAZTMF010000712.1:0-1704 GCA_964614675.1 uncultured Caulobacteraceae bacterium
GCGACCTCAGGATCGTGAACGGCCGCATCCACACCATGGACGCGCATGACACGGTCGTCTCCTCGGCGACCATCCGCCAGGGCAGGTTCGTCGCCGACGCCGAAGTCGGGCCCTGCACCCGCGTCATCGACGTGAAGGGGCGGACGGTCGTCCCCGGCCTGATCGACAACCACAACCACATCGTTCTCCTCGGCAATCGCCCCGGCCACGACGCGCGGCTCGAGAGCGCCGCCTCCATCGCCGATGTGAAGGCGGTCATCGCCGCCCGCGCAACCACGGTCCCCGCCGGCGCCTGGATCACCGCCATGGGCGGTTGGACCCCGGGCCAGCTGGCCGAGAACCGGATGCCGACCCTGGCCGAGCTCGACGCCGCCGCCCCCCGCCATCCGGTGCTGGCGTTCACCAGCTTCACCGGTCCGGCCGCCACGAACAGCCTCGGCAAGGCCTTCTTCGCGGCACACGGCGTGGCGGTCGGGACGGACGGAGGCATCGCCGCCGGGCCCCCGTCCATGGCCGCCCTGAACGCGCTCCGGGCCATCCAGACCTTCGAGGACAGGAAGCAGGGCGCGCTCGACGCCATGGCCTATTCGGCCAGCGTCGGGGTGACCACCAACGTCGACATGGGCGAGTTCGTCGAGCCGGGCACGGCGCACGTGGACGGCTCCTTCGCTTTCGACACCCTGGCCTCGGGCGATCCCTTCGCCATGTACGAGCCCTCGCTGGCCCTGGAGCGCGAAGGCCGGCTGACCACGCGGCTCAGGATCTTCTTCCTGTCCATGGACCAGGGCGCCGACGTTCCGCTGGTGACCCAGAGGGTGCTGAACGCCTTCGACCGCTTCGGCGACGACATGATGCGGGTGTCGGGCATCGGCGAGTTCGCAACGGCCTGGCCGTTCCTGACCGGCGGCGGCTGCCCCGCCAACTTCGAGGCGGCGCTCGCCATCGTGGCCGCGCGTGGCTGGACCTTCCAGGAGCACACCCTGTCGGCGGCCGAGGACGACTGCATCCTCAAGACCTATGCGGCGGTGAACGCCAGGACGCCCATCGCGCCCCTACGCTGGTCCATGGCCCACGTGCCGAAGATCACCGAAGCCAACATCGAGGCGGCCAAGCGCCTGGGCGTCGGCATGGCCGTGCACCCCTACGAGTATCTGTCGAACGCCGCCGCGCCAGGGGCCGGCCCGCCGCTCAGGACCATCCTCGCCAGTGGAATCCACGCCGGCGCGGGTTCGGATTCGGCGCAGATCTCGACGCTGAACCCCTGGAACATGATCTACTACATGGTCACCGGGAAGAACGCCGGCGGGCATCTGGTCAACGACGGCCAGCAAGTCACCCGCGAGCAGGCCATGCGCCTCTACACCGCCGATAACGGCTGGTTCTTCAAGGAGGAGGACCGGCTGGGCTCCATCGAGCCCGGCAAGCTCGGCGACCTGGTGGTGCTGAGCGCCGACTACTTCGATCCCGGGCGCGTGCCGGATTCGGAGCTGCGGAACCTGCACTCGGTCCTGACCGTCGTGGACGGCAAGGTGATCTTCGACGCGATGCGTTGATATGGCCGGACTCGCCTTCCGGCCCCGCTTCCGCTATAGGCCGCGCCCCATGACGTGGACGCCGCATCACCACGGGCACCATCACCACCGGACCCTCGGCGGGCCGGGCGGATCGCGCGCGTCCTAAAGCGAGCCTCCTCCGACGCCCCGC
>CAZTMF010000713.1:0-1689 GCA_964614675.1 uncultured Caulobacteraceae bacterium
AGGGAACCGGCGAAGCTTGGGTCCATTGATGCAGGCGTAGCGGCAGTCCTCAGGGGAGGGGCTCACATGAAGCGGATGCGGCTCTTCCTGGCGCTGGGCCTCGCCGGCGTCGGCATGGCCGCTCTCGCCGCCTGCACCCACGAGCAGCCGAGCGTCGCCCTCAACCCGCAATACCGGCTGGCCTACGACGACAAGGGCGAGACGGTGGCGCTCGCCTACGGCCTGCCCAACAGCGACGACGTGGCCCTGATGCTCGAGTGCGCCAAGGGCTCGGGCCGCGTGGAGCTCTCCGACACCATCCGGGACAAGCGTGCGACGGCCGTCGTGCTGTCGTCCGACGGCAAGAAGACCAGCGTGCCGGTGCGCGCCGAGGCCGGCGAGGCCGCCGAGGACGAGATCCTGACGGGCCAATTGCCGCTGTCGGCCCCCGCGCTGCAGGGCTTGCGGCGGACCGGCGTGCTGCAGGTGTCCAGCGGCCAGGCGCGCTACATCATCACCGTCGGTCCCGGCGGGCGACCGGGCGTGGAGCGGTTCTTCAAGGCGTGCGGCTGAGGCCGAGCTAGGTTCGGCGCAGGGTCAGGGCGTCCATCGAGTGGTAGCCGAGCTCGCGGTAGGCCTCGATCTCGAACCGTCCGGCCAGGGCGTCGATGGTGAAGGCGCTGCTCACCGTGGCGGCGTGCTTGTAGTGGCCGTCGCGCTCGGACCAGGACCAGCCCGTCCGCGCATAGTCGCGCCGTTCCTCGTCGGTGAAGCTCTTGCCGTTGCGGATGTTGTCGTCGCCGTGGACGGTCACATAGGCGCGGCCGCCCGGTTTCAGGACCCGGTGGATTTCCGCGTACCAGGCGCCGTGACGCTTCGGCGGGATATGGGTCAGCACGCTGAAACAGAAGAGGCCCGCCAAGGTTCCGCCCTCGTGAGGCAGAGGCGGCAGGTCGCCGCAGACGTCCACGCCGGCCACGCCCTGATCCTGCAGCCAGGAGATGGCGGCGGCGTCGACGTCGCAGCCGCGATAGTTGGAGTCCCAGGTCCCCACGCCTTTTAGCCAGGCCAGCGTGCGTCCGGACCCGCAGCCCCAATCCAGCACCGGCCCGCCCGGATCGGCGCCGAAGACCTCGAGCACACGGCGCGCGGAATCGAGGCCCTGGGCGAGGAAATTCGCCGTGGCCGGCACCCGGCCGACGTGAACGCGTAATTCGGGCGGCGGCAGCGGGAGCCAGCCGTGACGGTCCATCAGCTCGTGCACGACCTTCTCGAGCGCACGGACCTGGCGGCTTTTTTCGACCACCTCGCGTTTAAGCTTCTTCCCGTCGCCACGCTGGGTCCGCAGCTCGGCCTTGGCCGCATGCAGAGCCTGCCGCAGGAACTCCGCCCTGCGGTAGAAGGGGAGAAGGCGCAGAGCCGGCCGCCAATTCGGCCTCCAGCCGACGGCGGTTGCGCCGCGCTCGATCCGCGTCTCCGTCATGGTGGCGTTCGCCTGCTTTGGTCGCGCCAAAGTGTAGCGAGTTGGATTTGCCCGCGTCTATCGCAGCCGTCGCGGACCCCGTCAGTGGGGCGGGGCGTGCATGAAGCTGGAGACCAGCGAGCCGGCCACCAGCCGCCAGCCGTCGACCAACACGAAGAACACCAGCTTGAAGGGCAGGCTGACCACCACTGGCGGCAGCATCATCATGCCCATGCTCATCAGCACGC
>CAZTMF010000714.1:0-1688 GCA_964614675.1 uncultured Caulobacteraceae bacterium
CTGCTTGGCGGCGAACGGCCAGTTGGCGAGGGCGTCGAACCAGGCCTTCAGGAAAGCGGCGCGGTCGTTCTTGTAGTCGACGTAGTAGGCGTGCTCCCACAGGTCGCAGACCAGAAGCGGGGTGAGCCCGCCGGTGAGCAGGTTCTCGCCGTCGTGGGTCTGAACAATCGACAGGGCGCCGGATTTGTCGGCGGCCAGCCACACCCAGCCCGATCCGAAGTGGGCGCCGCCCTCCTCGACGAACTTGGCCTTCAACCCTTCCAGCCCGCCGAAGGCAGAGTCGACGGCGGCGGCCAGGTCGCCCTCGGGCGCGGTCTTGGCCGGGCTCATGCACGCCCAGAAGAAGCTGTGGTTCCAGGCCTGGGCGGCGTTGTTGAACAGCTTCTTCTCGCCGTCCTTGGCCGCCCGGATCACCACCTCCTCCAGGGAGCCCGACCCCTGGCGGTCCTTGAGGATCTCGTTGGTGACGGCGAAGTAGCGCGCGTGGTGCTTGTCGTGGTGCAGATGCAGGGTTTCCGACGACATGGTCGGCTGCAGGGCGTCGTAGCCGTAGGGCAGATCGGGCAGGGTGAACATTGGGGGACTCCAAAGGCGTGCGAACGCCCGCCGCCGGAGCGGAGGCGCTGTTGACGACAACGATCAGGTTCTAGTTCGAGTTCAGGCCTTCTTGCTCGGCCGCGGTTTCGGGTCGAGGAACGCCTTGACAACCACCGCCGTGAGGGCCGGGTTGCGGATAGCCAGGAAGATGGCGCCGATCAAGGCGCCGACGGCGATCAGCGGCTTCTCCTGCGCCATGCCGATCAGTTTCTGCAACAGGTCCTGCTCGTCCTCGGGCGTGGGCTTGCGCCCCTTGGGCAGCAGCCTTCGCTCCAGCAGCAGGCCGACCACGAGCATCAGCAGGCCAGCCGCCAGGACGATGAGCGCCGCCGCTCCCGGACCCCCCACATAGGGCCGCAGCAGGCCATACAGGGCCATGGCGGCGGCCACGACCATGACCGCAGCGGAGGCCGCCAGCATCGCCGCGCCGACGACGGCGATGATGACCTTGCGCAGAAAGGTCTTCACTGCTTGCGGCCGGCCAGCAGATAGCCGACCAGGACGCCCACCCCGAGGGCGGCCAGGGTCGCGGTGATCGGACGCTCCTGCACCCGGTCCGTGACATATTGCTGGGCGGTCTCGAATTGCTCGCCGGCCACGTCGGCGTAATCGCGCGAACGGTCCTTGAGCTCGGCGAGCCCTTCCTTGATCGCCTGCTCGGCCCGCTTGGCCAGTTCGGTCAGCGACTGTTCGGTCTGGGCGGCCACGTCAGCGGCGATCTTGGACGCGACGTCCACGTTGGTTGTGCTCTCAGCCATGTTCAGCTCCCCGGGCCCTCGGCCCCAAACGGCAACGCCGCCCGCAAATCGCAGTTCCGAACATAGGCCCAAGAAGCTTCGCCTTGAAGTGAGGGAGAGCAAAATCAGGCAGCTAAAGCGCGCGGACGCCGCGCGGTGAGCTTGAGGAGCCCGTTCATCACCGGCGGAACACGCACGATCAGCAGCAGGACGATGAGCCCGAGGTAGATCTGGGGCTGGGTGTAGTCGATGTTGGTCTGCCACAGGGCGTGGACCGATATCATCAGCATTAGCGGATAGATCAGGGCGTGCAGCCGCCGCTCCTCTTCTCAAGGACCGCAGGGGCGACCCCCT
>CAZTMF010000715.1:0-1686 GCA_964614675.1 uncultured Caulobacteraceae bacterium
ACCACGCCGGACCTGACCTTCCCGGCCACCGCCGCCATCGTCCAGCGCAAGCTGGGCGCGCCCATGGGCATCGCCTTCGACATCCAGGCTGTGTGCTCGGGCTTCGTTTACGCGTTGAGCGTCGCCGACGGCTTCATCGCGCGGGGAAACGCCAAGTGCGGCCTGGTCATCGGGGCCGAGGAGATGACCCGGCTCCTCGATTGGAGCGACCGCACCACCTGCGTGCTGTTCGGCGACGGCGCCGGTGCGGCGGTGGTCGAGCCGGCCCTTGGCGAGGGAACCACTGCCGATCGGGGGATACTCTCCTTCGCCCTGCGCTGCGAAGGCGAGAAGTCGGACCTGCTCTACGTCGACGGCGGTGTGTCGACCACCGGCGAAGTGGGCAAGCTGCGCATGCAGGGCCACCAGGTGTTCCGCCATGCAGTGGTGAACATCTCCGAGGCCATCGAGGCCGCGGCCGACAAGGCGGGCGTGGACCTGAAGGACATCGACTGGTTCGTGCCGCACCAGGCCAATCAGCGGATCCTCAAGGGCGTGGCCGATCGGCTGAGCATCGACGAGGCGCGGGTGGTCTCCACCATCGCCCAGCACGCCAACACCTCGGCCGCCTCGATTCCCCTGGCCATGGACGTCGCCATCCGGGACGGCCGGATCAAGCCGGGTCAGCTGGTTCTGCTGGAGGCCATGGGCGGCGGGCTCACCTGGGGCGCGTGTCTGCTGCGGCTTTAGGCGGTATGGCGCCCAACCCAGGGAAGCCTTTGACTCTCCCCGTCATTCCATGCACATCAATGACGGGGGATTACGGGGCCTGCCCATGAAAGCCGAGACTTTGACGCGTGCGGACCTCTGTGAGGCTGTGCACCACGAAGTCGGCCTGACACGGCAGGATTGCGCCGGACTTGTCGAGCGTACGCTCGACATCATCGTCGAGGCGCTGCAGCAGGGCGAGACGGTCAAGCTGTCCGGCTTCGGCGTCTTCCAGGTTCGCTCCAAGCGCGCCCGCGAGGGCCGCAACCCCAAGACGGGAGAGCCCGCGCCCATCGAGCCCCGGCGGGTAATCGGATTTCGCGCCTCGCAGGTGATGAAGGCGCGGATCGACGAAGCCCTGCCCTGACCAGCGCCGTGGCGAAGGGACCTGAAGCCTTCCGCACGATTTCCGAGGCGGCTACCGAAATCGGCGTCGCCCAGCACGTCCTGAGATTCTGGGAGACCCGGTTCTCCTTCATCCGCCCGATGAAGCGGGCCGGCGGCCGACGCTTCTACCGGCCCCAGGACATCCTGATCCTGCGCGGCGTGCAACGACTGCTGCACGAGGAAGGCTACACCATCGCAGGCGTGCAGAAGCTCTATCGCGAGCAGGGGGCCGCCAGACTGGCTTCCGCGGGCGGGGACGGGAACGGCTTCCCCAGCCTCGATGGGTCGGAAGCGGCGACGCAGGGACCGCTGACGGCGACGCCGGCCGGGCTCAAGGCCGCCTTGTCATCGGTTATTCAGGAACTGATCGAGGCCAAGGCCAGGCTCGACGAAGCGCTCAAGGGCGGGAGCGCCTGAGGCATTCGGCAATTCCGATTGCCGGGCCGACAGGGCCTCCCTATAAGGCCGCCCTCGTCGGAGCGTAGCGCAGCCTGGTAGCGCACTTGTCTGGGGGACAAGGGGTCGTGGGTTCGAATCCCGCCGCTCCGACCA
>CAZTMF010000716.1:0-1686 GCA_964614675.1 uncultured Caulobacteraceae bacterium
ATCTCGCAAGGCGCTCGCGGTCGGCGTCAGTCGGGTCGATCCAGCGCGAGGCGCCAGGGCCTTCCTCCCGTTTCCAGAAGGCGGCCTCGGTTTTCAAGCGGTCCATCAGATAGTCGGCGCAGGCGAAGGCCTCGCCGCGATGGCGCGAGGCGGTCGCCACGAACACGATGGCTTCGCCCGGCGCGATCTCGCCGTGGCGGTGCACCACCAGCACGTCGGACACATCGAAGCGCCCGGCGGCGGCCTTCGCGATCTCCTCGATCGAGCGTTCGGTCATGCCGGGATAGTGGTCGAGGATCAGCTTCTCGACGACGTCCCCTGAATGCGCCCTGCCGCGCGCCAAGCCGGTGAAGCTGACCACCGCGCCATCGGCGGTGCGGCCGGCCATGAAGCCGCGAAGCGCCTCGGCGGCATCGAACGGCTCGGCCTGCAGGCGCGAGGTCACCGCCATCTCAGCCTCCGGAGAAGACGGAGAAGAAGGCCACCTCGGCGCCGGGGCGGACGAAGGCGTCGTCCTGCACAACCTGCTTGTCGATCGAGGCGCGGGCGCCCTTCTGCAGCAGGATGTCTGATCCGGTCTGCTCGGCGACCAGCCGCCGCAGCTCGCCGACCGTGCAGCCGGCCTCGGGGACCAAGACCTCGATCTCGCGGCCCAGAAGGTCCGAGACGCGGCCGAAAAGGAGGATCCTAAGCTTGACGCCGACCATGGCGGACATCAGCCGCCCGTCGTCGACATGACGCGCGACACCGCCGGACGCTCGCCCCGCCGCTCGATCTTGAAGTCGTGGCCCTTGGGCTTGCGGGTCAGGGCTTCGCGGATGGCCAGGTGGAGGGCCGTATCGTCGCCAGGATGCTCGCGCAGCGGTGCGCGCAGATCGGCCGAGTCGTCCTGGCCCAGGCACATGAACAGGGTGCCCGTGCAGGTCAGGCGCACGCGATTGCAGGATTCACAGAAATTGTGGGTCAGGGGCGTGATGAAGCCGAGCTTGCCGCCCGTCTCCTCGACGCGCACGTAGCGGGCGGGACCGGCGGTGCGGTCGGCCAGGGGCGTCAGGCTCCAGTAGGACTCCAGCGCCTGGCGGACCTGCGACAGCGGCAGGTACTGGTCGGTGCGGTCCTCGTCGACCTCGCCCACCGGCATGGTCTCGATCAGGGTGATGCCCAGGCCCTTGTCGTGCGCCCATTCGATCATCATGGGCAGGGCGGCGGCGTTGTCGGCCTTCAGCGCTACGGTGTTGATCTTGACCTTCAGCCCGGCCTCCAGGGCCGCGTCGATGCCGGCCAGCACCTTGGACAGGTCGCCGCCGCGGGTGATCCGGCGGAACACCTCCGGCTCGAGGCTGTCCAGCGAGACGTTCAGCCGCCGCACCCCCAGCCGCGCCAGGTCGCCAGCGAATTCCTTCAGCCGCGTGCCGTTGGTGGTGAGGGTCAGCTCATACAGCGCTCCCGTGCGCAGGTGCCGCGACAGGTCCTCGACCAGCTGCATGAAACCCCGCCGCATCAGGGGCTCTCCGCCGGTCAGGCGAAGTCTGCGGGTCCCCAGCTCCACGAAGGCCGAGCAGAGCCGGTCCAGCTCCTCGATCGAGAGCACCTCGGCCTTGGGCAGGAAGCTCTGGTGTTCGGACATGCAGTAGACGCAGCGCAGGTCGCAGCGGTCGGTCACCGACACGCGCAGATAGTCGACCG
>CAZTMF010000717.1:0-1682 GCA_964614675.1 uncultured Caulobacteraceae bacterium
TGGCTTCCTGGATGCCGCAATTTTTATCTAGCATCACGAAAGGCGCCAGGTAATCCAGCGCGGTCTTGATCGTGGACGTAGCGTGATACCTGGGATCGTCGATGACGCTCTGAAGCCCGAGCTTCAGGGCCATTCCGTAATTCTCAAGCACGGCTTCGAGATTGTACTCGAAGTAATGATAAGCGTCCGCCCGGCCGGCCTCCTGCAACTGGACGCCGTTGGAGTCGAATTGATACTTTCGGAACGCGTCGCTGGTGAAATAGGCTGTCAGCGTCTGGCTTGCGCCTGCCGTGTCTCCCACTTCCAGCTGTAGCTGCGCCAGGAGGTGGAAGTACTTGGTCTCGTGATTGTTCTTGATGGTCGATTCATACAGAGCGTTGGAATCGGTCTGCATGTAAGTGATGAACTGCTGCTCCCACGCCTGCAGTCCACTGGAGATCGTGTTCCACGAGGGTGAGGTCTTGATCAGGTCGATGCTGGAGAGCAGCACGCTGAACCGGTCGTCGAAACCGGTAACATCGAAAGCGTTGCCAGGAGCCCCCGGGATGATCTTGCTGTACATGCCATTGGGGTTCATCGCCGTCGCCGGGTCGATGAACCACGTGTAGACTAAGCTTGCGACCTTGCTCGCATAGGCTTCATTGCCGCTGATATAGTATCCGGTCCCGAGTTCGCGGATCGCCTTGTTGAAGGAATACCAACTGTTGTAGTCGGCCCCGAGATCGGGGTTGTACTTGCCATCGATGTTGAGCCACGGATAGCCGTCCGGCGTGTTCGGGTTCGGCCAGGCGTAGACGGAGGTGGCGATATAGTCGTTTGGCGTGGTGCCGGGCGGCTGAATGCCGCCGAAAGTCACCGAGAATGACGCCAGACTGAGATCGGCGGCGGCATATCTTGCGAACAGGCCGACGCGGGAATGCAGATCCGCGTCACCGAGACTCACCGCCGTCGGGCCGGCGAAGTAGGTCGCCCCGACCTGCAGCCCGACGCCGTTGGTCCCGGAGACGACGAGCCCGGCGCCCGCGGGCGCGACGCCACGCAGGGCCAACAGCCCCGCCAGCGTGGAGGGATCGAGCGTCTTCGAAGTCGCCACGTCACTACCCGTGAGTTGGACAGGTCAAATCAATACTGATTATGGGAAGGCGAACTCGGCGCGGTTCCAGAGAGACGGCCGCGTCTGCAGGAACGCGCATTGGTTAACGGACGAGTCAAGCTTGAAATATGGCGCGGCGTTAGCCGTCACAACTATTTGAGCACTGATGAGGCAAATGCGCGGCCACGAACATTGACCTGCATCAAAGGGCCGGGGGCCAGATCAGATTCTTTTTTGCTTCGAGTGAACCGACTGATCTTGCCGTCGGAATCTACGTCGAATGTCTCGACAGATTTTCGGCGGGGGTATGGGCAGACTCCCGATTGCCTCTTTGCGAAAAGATTGTATGCGCGCGACGGCTATACACGAACTAGTTGTGCAATGTGGCGTCTCGCGCGTGCGTAGTCTTGCAATTTGGCGAGAGCTCGGGCCGGCGCAGCCTCGTCCGGCCGCGCCCGCACGTTCCGGGCGCAGCAGCGTCCGTCAAAGGCTCAAGGCGCGTGCGGGATTCTGGTGGAGCCGAGGGGGGTCGAACCCCTGACCTCTACATTGCGAACGTAGCGCTCTACCAACTGAGCTACGGCCCCAC
>CAZTMF010000718.1:0-1677 GCA_964614675.1 uncultured Caulobacteraceae bacterium
TCGGGCCAGCGGCTGGCGTATTCGGCCGGCGGCAGGCTGTTGGGGACGGTGTCGCCCCAATAGACCGCGAAGGTGGGCACCAGCCCCTCGGCGAACATCTCCATCTGGTCGTTGCCGACCACCACCACGACGTCGGGCGCCGTTTCGTGGAACACCTCGCCAAGCGTGGCGATGGCCTTCTGGCAGCGCTCGAAGCGCTCGTGGGTGACCTTCTCGGTCAGCTGGGCGGCGAAGTTCTCGGGCGCGCGCTCCCTTTCCAGCTCCTCATAGGTCCAGACCCGGCCCCGGAAGGGATGGGTGTTCTTGCGGTCGTCCGATGCGCGCAGATGCCAGCTCTCGGGCGGCGTGGTCAGCATCGGGCCGTGCGAGGTGCCGATCCCGAGGACGATCTCGGCCATGGCTACAGCCCCAGCCTGAACACCTGACGGGCGGTGTCCTCGAAGATGGCCTTCTTGTCGGCGGCCGGCAGCCAGTCGATGGCCTCGACATAGGGGGCCACGTGGTCGAAGGCGTGACCGGTCTCGGGATTGGTGTGCGAGCCGGTGCCCGGGCACTCCGAGCCGAACATCACCCGGTCGGCGCCCACCACCTTGACCAGCAGTTCCACGGCCTCGGGGGTGTAGAGGGTGCAGTCGAAATAGAGGTTGCGCAGGCGGTCCAGGAACCGCTCGCCCACAGGCCGGCCGGCGCTCGCGGCATGGAAGCGGCCGAATTGGTAGGGCACGGCGCCCCCGCCGTGCGGCACGATGATCTTGAGGTTCGGGAAGTCCTTGAAGACGTCCGAATTACAGAGGCTGATGACCGCGATGGTCTCCTCGTTGATGAAGTGCAGAGAGTATGGCGTCCGCTCGGACTTTGAGCTCGCGGTGTGGATCATCGCCGGCACGTCCAGCTCGCAGAGCTTCTCGTAGAGCGGATACCAATAGCGGTCCGACATGGCCGGGGGCTCGGTCCCCGAGTTCTCGTAGGGGTCCGGATTCACCAGGCAGCCGACGAAGCCCAGCTGGTTCACGCAGCGCTCGAGCTCCGGCAGGGCGACCTCGATTGGCAGCCCCGCCACCTGGGGCAGGCCCGCGACGCCGCGGAACAGGGTCGGATGGGCCGCGACCTGCTGGGCGATGACGTCGTGGAAGGCCTCGTGCAGCCACTGGACGATCTTGGCCGGCCGCTCTGAGTGCATCAGCTGGAAGGGCCTGGGCGACAGAAGCTGCAGATCGGTGCCGTGCTTCTTCAGCTGCTCCATGTGGCTGTCGCCGAACACGCTCCTGGCGTTCAGCGCCGCCTCGACCTGCTCGTCGGAGAACTTGCCCCCGCCCCGCCCATGAGAGCCGCGCGCGGCCAAGAGGTTGGCCTTGTAGGCATAGAGCCCCTGGGGCGCGGAGACGTGACCGTGGATGTCGATGATCATGTCCGTTCCTCGGGCGGATTGAGCACCAGGATGCGGTGGGCGAAGACGCGGATCTCCTGGAAGGCGCCGGCCTCGGCGTAGGGATCGGCTTGGGCGACCTTCTCAGCGTCGGCCTTGTCGGCGGCCTCGAGGATCACCAGCGAACCCTTGGCGGCCGAGCCGTCGAAATCCTCGAACAGGGGGCCGGCCAGCACGAGTCGCTTTCCGAGCTCCACGCGGTAGGCGATGTGGGCCTGGCGGTTGGCGGCCCTGACCTCGCCCGAGCCCGG
>CAZTMF010000719.1:0-1676 GCA_964614675.1 uncultured Caulobacteraceae bacterium
TTGTCGCCGGGCTCCAGGAACACCTGGTTCAAGAGGTGCAGCACCTCGTCGGTGCCGTCGCCGAACACCAGCCGGTCGGGCTCCAGACGGAAGTAGTCGGCCACCGCATGGCGCAGGGCCTCGGCGCGGCCGTCGGGATAGATGTTCATCCGCTCGGCGGCCGCCACATAGGCGGCGTGGGCCTTGGGGCTGGAGCCCAGGATGTTCTCGTTGGAGGACAGCTTGATCGGGTGCTCGATCCCCTCGGCCCTGGACTTGCCGGGCTTGTAGGGGGTGATGTCGAGGATGCCCGGCTTGGGCTCGGGCCTCGGACGATGCGTGCGGAGGGTGGCGGAAGACTGGGACACGCCGGCTCCTTACAGGTCGAGAGGCGTCGGCGCAGCCCCGATCACGCCGCTCAGCCGTCCCGGCCCCCGCTTCAGCCGCTCGTCGTCGGGCTTGTAGAAGCCGGCCAGCTTGAAGAGCCTGAGCCCGCCCGCGGCCTGGACCTGGCAGGCGGCGACACCGTCCTTGCCCAGGGCCTCGACGATCTTCTCGGCCGGCTCGTGGGCGTCCGTCACCCAGAAGGTCTCGTCCGCGCCGGACGGCTCGACCGGCGCCTCGGAGATGGCCAGGGCGCTCATGGGACCCCAGGCCTGCAGGCAGGGCAGGGCGGCGAACACCCGCACCTTGGGTTCGGCGAGCAGCCGGCCCCACCAGGCGTTGTCGCGGGTCAGGGAGATCACGCCCACGCCGCCCAGCGTCCGGGCCGCGGCGATCGCCTCTTCGGGGCTCTTGGCGTAGGCGAGGGTGGGGGCCGCGCCGAAGCGCAGGCGGGCCAGCTCGACCGCGCGGGCGGGATTGTCGCCGCCCCAGGCGGTGAGGTGGAAGGGGCCCTGCAACGCCAGGCTCTCGCCCATCAGCTCGCGCCAGATCCGCACGATCATCGATGTGCTGGCGGCCTTGTGCGGAGCGGCCAGCAGCCGGCGCAGCACCTGCGCCTCTCGCGCGGGCCGAAGCCCGAAGGCCTGGGGGCCCGGGTTCTGGGCGAGCTTCGCCGCCACCACGGCCGCCGCGAGTTGGGCCCGCTCGTCCACCAGCGCCAGGAGCTGCGTATCGACCTCGTCGATGCGTGCGCGCACGGCGGAAAGGGATGGCCGCGGATCGTCCATGAGCTCCCCCGGAAACGAAGCGCCGGACCATAGTCAATGAGCGGCCAAGGGCAACCCGCGCTATCCCGTGGGGCTTGCGGCCCGGCTCGGCGCGCGACAAAGGGTACGGATGTCCGGTTCCGCCGAGGGCGCGCGCGAGAGGTGGGTGTTCGGCTACGGCTCGCTGATGTGGCGGCCGGGCTTCCCCTATGTCGAGAAGCAGCGCGCCGTGCTGCACGGCCGGCGGCGGGCGTTCTGTATCTACTCCGTGCACCATCGCGGCATCCCCGAGGCTCCGGGGCTGGTGCTCGGCCTGGCGCCGGGAGGTTCGGTGCGGGGCGTCGCCTTTCGCGTCGCGCCCGAGGACTGGCCCGGGGTGCACGCCTATCTGCTGGAGCGCGAGCAGCCGACAGAGACCTATATCGAGGCCTGGGCCGAGGTGCGCTTCGCCGACCGGCGGCGGGTGCGCGCGCTGGTGTTCGTCTCCGACATGCGTCACCCGCAATGGGCTGGCGCCCTGGACCTCGACAGCCAGGCGCGGCTGAT
>CAZTMF010000720.1:0-1666 GCA_964614675.1 uncultured Caulobacteraceae bacterium
CAGAAGGCTACCGGCCAATCGCTGGGCGACTATCTGAAGGCGCAGGTCTTCGTTCCACTGGGCATGAAGCACACGGGATACGTTGGAGAGGAGGTCCTGCCGCATCGGGCGTCCGGCTATGAGCGCGACGGGACGCGGTGGCTGGCTGACCTTTGGATGACGCCTATCCGAGATTCGGGTGCTGGCGGGATCTACTCCACCGCCGACGACCTCCTGACCTGGGACCAAGCGCTCTATGAGCCGAAGCGTCTTGGCCTGTCGGACCTCAGGCCGATGTTCACCGACTATGGGCACGGCTACGGGTTCGGCTATGTCATAGACAAGCAGGACGGCCATCCCCTCTGGTGGCACAACGGGCACGGCGGCGGGTTCAGCTCGATCTTGGCCCGATATCCTGAAGACAAGCTGACAATCATCGTGCTCTGCAACGACGAGGGCGCGCCGATCGGGCTACTCTCCCATGCCCTGGCGGACATCTACCTGAAGCTCCTGCCGCGATGATGGGCTTTTAGCCCGAGGCGCCAACGGCCGCTCCCCACCCCGTCCCGCCGTTGTTGACGTCCGCTTGATGGACGAGACGGCGAACGTCCGGTTCCGGGCGGCGAGCGAAGGCGAAAAACCGACCCAGAGGCGACCTTGGGAAGGTCCGGTGGTGGGCCGGCAGATTTGGTCCGATACGGTTTGCTCCCGGCCATGTAGCAACTTGGCAATCGGCGTATTCGGCGCCAGCGTGTTCACAAGAACACGACGGGACCTGCAGTCCCGAGGGGGAGGACCGACGTCATGCGCATGCAATCTGGCGTGTCTCTGGTTTCATGGCTGCTTCCTGCGTGCCTGCTGCTGGGCGCAGGGGCCGAGGCCAGCGCTCAGGAGGATCACGCTCACATGGCCATGCCCGCGATGGCGCCGGCCACGGCCGCCCATCAGTCGCGCTGGTCCGATCCGGCGTCCTGGCCCGACGGGAAGGTCCCGGTCGCTGGCGACGCGGTGACGATCGGCAGGGACAGGGACATCGTGCTGGATGTCAGTCCGCCGGCGCTGCGCAGCCTGACGGTCAACGGCAAGCTCAGCTTCTCCAACGACCGGGATCTCGAGCTGAAGACCGAGTGGATCTATCTGGCGGGCGGCGAGCTGGACATCGGCAGCGAGGCCAAACCCTACACGCGCAAGGCGACGATCACCCTGACCGACAACGTCCCGGGTGAGAACATCAACACCATGGGGGACCGCGGGATCATGATGCTGGCGGGCACGCTGAGCCTGCACGGCGACCGCACGAACACCTGGACCAAGCTCGCGAGGACGGCCAAGGCCGGCGCCGCCCGGATCGACGTCCTGAACGCAGGCGGCTGGCGCAAGGGCGACGAGATCGTCCTCGCCTCGACCGATTTCGATCCCGCCCAGGCCGAGAGGCGAGTTGTCACCGCCATCAGCGGGAACGCGATCACCCTCGATCAGCCGCTGAAGTACATGCACTTCGGCGAAGTCACCTTCGGCGTCGACGAGCGCGGCGAAGTCGGCCTCTTGACGCGGAACATCCGGATCCAGGCGTCGGACGACGCGGAGAAGTCCTACTTCGGCGGGCACATCATGGCGATGGCCGGGTCCAGGATGTACGTCTCCGGCGTCGAGCTGTCCCGCATGGGGCAGAACATGCACCTGGCCC
>CAZTMF010000721.1:0-1656 GCA_964614675.1 uncultured Caulobacteraceae bacterium
AACGGCGCGGCGATGGATCCCACCGTCTGGGGCGCGATGGCGTTGCAATCGACATAGACCGCACGGTCGTTGACCGCCTTGATCGTGGGCAGCAGCCGCTGGGCGAGCTCGCCCGCGCGGGCCGGCGGCACGATGGAGAGGACGAGGTCGCAGCCCGCGACCAGCGCCTCGTCGTCCGGCGCGATCTCCACGCCTGCGGCCTTGGCCCGTTCTGCACTCGCCTCGGACCGGCCTCTGAGATTGGTGCGCACCCTGGCGCCCCGCTCCACCAGCCGGGCGGCCACGCCTGAGCCCATCTCGCCCATGGCGATCACCGCGATCGTCACGCCCATCGCATGCTCCTCTGGCGGCCCCGCGGCGATCTAGGTTCGCCGCGCATTCCGTGGCAAGCGCTGTTCCTTGCGCCGTCGCCGGCCAAGTGATTAGGGTCCCTGACACGCCCCGGCGGGCCACGGCGGCGGCTTCTCAGGAGGATCCCATGAACGCTCCCGTCCTCACCGATCGCCTCAAGGCGCTGGAAACCGGCTTCTTCGCCGAGACCCACAAGCTCTACATCGACGGCCAGTGGGTCGATTCCGAGTCCGGCGAGACCATCGACGTCACCAATCCCGCCACCGGCCAGGTCATCGCCAAGGTGCAGGCCGCCAACGCCGCCGACATCGACAAGGCGGTCAAGGCCGCCCGCCGCGCCTTCGAGAGCGGCCCCTGGCCGGCCATGAACGGCACCGAGCGCGCCAAGCTGATGTGGCGCCTGGCCGATGCGCTGGAGGAAGAGGGCGACGAGATCGGCCTGGTCGAGACGCTCAACAACGGCATGCCGATGATGATGGCCCGCATGGGCGCCGTCGGCGGTTCGGCCAACAACCTGCGCTACAACGCCGGCTGGGCGGGCAAGATCAACGGCGAGACCATCGTCGGCCACAACCTGAGCCGCCACACCTACACCCTGAAGCAGCCGGTAGGCGTTGTGGGGGCGATCACCCCCTGGAACTTCCCGCTGCCCATGGCCATCGCCAAGATCGCCCCGGCCATGGCGGCCGGTTGCACCGTGGTGCTGAAGCCCGCCGAGCTGACCCCCCTGACCGCCATCCGCCTGGCCAAGCTGATCGAGCGGGTCGGCATCCCGGCGGGCGTGGTGAACATCGTCACCGGCTACGGCGATCCGGCCGGAAAGGCCCTGGTCGAGCATCCGGACGTCGACCGTGTGTCGTTCACCGGCTCGACCGCCACCGGCAAGTGGATCGTCCAGGCTTCGGCCGGCAATCTGAAACGAGTCTCCCTGGAGCTCGGCGGCAAGTCGCCGGTGCTGATCTTCCCCGACGCCGACCTCGAGAAGGCGATCCCGGGCGCGGCCATGGGCATCTTCGGCAACGCCGGCCAGGTCTGTGTCGCGGGCTCGCGCCTCTATGTGCACAAGGACGTTTTCGACAAGGTGGTCGACGGCGTCACCAACATGGCCAAGTCCCTCCGCGTCGGCCCGGGCATCGAGGCGGAGACCCAAATGGGCCCGCTGATCTCCCAGAAGCAGCTCGACCGCGTCTCCAGCTACGTCCAGTCGGGCCGCGAGCAGGGCGCCGAGGTGGTCGTGGGCGGCGAGCGCGCGGGCAACCAGGGCTACTTCATGCAGCCGACGGTGCTGGCCGAGACCAACCGCAA
>CAZTMF010000722.1:0-1655 GCA_964614675.1 uncultured Caulobacteraceae bacterium
GTGCGCAAGCTGCAGTGCTTCTGCTTCAACGCCGAGACCCTGCAGCCGCACCAGAAGGTGAAATGGCCGGTTGTCTATTTCGTCGATCCGAAGTTCGCCTCCGATCCGAACATGAAGGGCTACAGCGACGTGACGCTGTCCTACACCTTCGTGCCCGATCCCCAGGAAGCGCCCAAGGCCAAGGCGGCGGCATAGCAACGACCGCCGCGCGCGCCCCTGGCGCCGGGCTTGGCCGTCGATTGCCATTCGAAGCCGACGCGGTCAGAACTGCTCCGGTGGCAGCCGGAGCGGACATGGCCTTGGACGCGGAGAGCTTCGAAGCTTTGGCGGGCTGGCGCAGCTCGCTCCGACGGTTCCTGGCGGCCAGCGAGGCGATCAGCCGCCAGGCCGGCGTCACGCCCCAGCAGTACCAGGCGATGCTGGCGATCAAGACCAGGCCCGGCGAGACCATGGCGATGAAGGAGCTCGCCGAGCAGCTGCTGCTGACCCATCACGCCGCCGTCCAGATGATGGACCGGCTCTCCAAGGCGGGCCTGGCGACCCGGGAGGCCTCGACCGAGGACCGGCGCCTGGTGCTCCTGAAGCTCACCGCCAAGGGCGAGCAGCTGCTCGACCGGCTGGCGGAGCTGCACATGGAGATCATCGTCCGCCAGGAGCCCGCGCTCAGCGCCTCGCTGAAGCAGCTGCGCAAGATCTGCAAGACGCGGCCAGGCGCGGACTAGGTCTCAGCGGGTCAGCTCGTAGAGCCCCGACACGTCCGCCCGGATGGTGAGCTCGCCCGCCTCGACCGGAGTCGGCGCCGCCCGCGCCGCGCTGAAGGTCACCATCTTGGGGGCATAGGGAACGGGCTGCCCGCCGCCGCCTTCGGAGAGGTTCACCAGCCGGCCGACGCGATAACCGGCCGCGCCGGCGTAGAGCTGGGCCTTGGCCTGCAGAGCCTGAACCGCCTTCAGCCGGGCCTGGTCCTCGGCCGCCTGGGGGTCCTTGATCCCGAAGCCAATGCCGTTGATCTGGTTCACGCCGGCCGCGGTTACGGCGTCGATCGCAGGGCCCAGCCGCTTGAGGTCGTTGACGGTGATCGTGACATCGTTGGACGCCTGGTAGCCGGTAAGCCGGGGCGGCTTGTTCTGTTCGTACTCGTACTGGGCCGAGAGGCTCAGGTTCGAAGTCTGGATGTCCTTGTCGGCCAGTCCCTGCTTGCGCAGGGCCGCGACCACCTGGTTCATGCGGGCCGCGTTGTCGGCCATGGCCTGGGCCGCCGTCGGCGCGCTGGTCTGGACGCCCAGGGTGATGGTCGCCTTGTCCGGCAGGGCCTTCACCTCGCCATAGGCCGAGATCGACAGGGTCGTCGCGTGGAAGGCCGCGTCGGCGTCGGAAGCGGTCTGGGCCATGGCGGCCGGCGCCGCGGCGCAGATCAGGGCCGCCGCCAGCGGGCCGACGAAGATGGACTTCATGAGCAGGCTCCTTGGGTCATCCGAACTTGGCCCCGATGAGAGCCGGGGACAACTCAAGCCAAGCTAGGACCTCCAACATGAACCCGAGCTTTTCGGTCTGTTGGGCACATGTTACCCCCCAGCCTGTCCCGGCGACCGCTCGGCAGGGGCCCGTAGCTCAATGGTTAGAGCCGGCCGCTCATAACGGTCTGGTTGCAGGTT
>CAZTMF010000723.1:0-1646 GCA_964614675.1 uncultured Caulobacteraceae bacterium
GTGCTGCTCTACGCCTCCGGCTTCTTCTGGACCCTGGGCTACGACACCATCTACGCGGTCCAGGACATGGAGGACGACGCCCTGGTGGGGGTGAAGTCCTCGGCCCGCAGGCTCGGGGCCCGGGCGCCTCGCGGGGTCGCCATCTTTTACGCCATCTGCGTGCTGCTGGCCGCGGCGGCAGCGGCGGCGGCGCATCTCGGTCCGCTCGTCCTGCCCTTCCTGCTCCTCTACGCCGCCCACTTCGCCTGGCAGGCGCGGCGGCTGGACGTGAACGACGGCGCCCTGGCGCTCAGGCTCTTCAAATCCAACCGCGAGGTGGGGCTGATCCTGTTCCTGGGCCTGATCGCCGGGATGTGGCGCCACGGCGGTCTCTTCGGCATGGGCGGATGATCCCCGACCGTCGGGCTTTCATCCTCGAGCACACCGAGCTGCAGAGCCCGCCGCACGCGCCGGAGCTCAGGCTGCACCTGGCCTCCGAGATCGAGCCGATCTGGCGGCGGACCGAGGAGGAGCTGCAGCAACGGGGTCTCGAGCCCCCCTTCTGGGCCTTCGCCTGGGCCGGCGGCCAGGCCCTGGCGCGCTACCTGCTCGACCATCCCGAGGAGGTGCGCGACCGGCGCGTGCTCGACTTCGCCACCGGCTCGGGGCTGGTCGCCATCGCCGCGATGAAGGCCGGGGCGACCTCGGCGCTCGCGGTCGACATCGATCCCTTCTGTGAGGCGGCCGTCGCCTTGAACGCCGCCGCCAACGGGGTCGAAGTCGCCTTCGCCCGCGAGGACCTGCTGGACAGCCCGGCGCCCGACGTGGATGTCATCTGCGCCGGCGACATCTGCTACGCTTGGCCCCTGGCCGACCGGGCGCGCCGGTGGCTCGAAGCCGCCAATGCCGCGGGCAAGCGCATCCTGATCGGCGATCCCGGCCGGGCCTATCTGCCCCGCGAGGGGCTGGAGTCATTGGCGGCCTACGAGGTGCAGACCACCCGCGAGCTCGAGGACCGCGAGGTCCGGCGCACCGGCGTCTTTACCTTCAAAGCCTGACGAGCTATGGAACAAATGAAGAACATCTGCGATGAGGCCCAGCCATGCGCCAAGATGGCAAGATCGACTACATCGAACAGCCCGGCGGCGATCTGAAGGTCACCAAGGCCTTCTATGAGCAGGCCTTCGGCTGGACGTTCCAGGACTGGGGCGATGAGTACTGCGCCTTCCAGGAAGGACTGGACGGCGGCTTCAGCGCCGACGAGGAGCGCGTGAGCACGCCCCTGGTCATCCTCTACGCCCACGACCTGGAAGCGATGGAAGCCAAGGTCCTGGCCGCCGGCGGCGAGATCGTCCGGCCGATCTTCAGCTTCCCCGGCGGGCGCCGCTTCCACTTCACCGATCCGGCCGGCAACCAGCTGGCGGTGTGGTCGGAGACCTGAGGCCCCACCGTCAAGGTCACGCCTTGCGGACCGCCGTCCGCGGGGGTCTAGTCGGAGCATGAGCGCGCTCCACATCGGCCCGGGAGACCGCGTCGCCGGCGCGCCCTTCGCGGGCCGGTCGGTGGTCTGGGGCGCGCGGGGGGCGGCCGCGACGGCGCATCCGGCGGCCACCCTGATCGCCATCGACATCCTGCGCGCCGGCGGTTCGGCGGTGGACGCGGCGATC
>CAZTMF010000724.1:0-1645 GCA_964614675.1 uncultured Caulobacteraceae bacterium
ATCCGAAGCCCTTGGTCGCATTGAACCACTTCACGGTTCCAGTCGTCATATAGTCGATCTTTCAGAATAGAGTGGACATCCGCGCAGCGCGCGAACGATCAAATTTTCGAGGAGGTGGAAGACAGGCCCGCACCCGATCTAAATCGAGCAAAGAAGAGCGACCTAGCCTGAGCGAAATTCGACCTCAAATACATAGATATTTTTAAGATGAAAGGCAAGCGCGGCCACCGATTATCTACCGCGGCCCATCAGGATCAGGCCCGCGATTTCGCTTTCGCATATCGGTGGTCGCCGAGGCGCCTCGGCGGCCTCAACCGTCTTCGGGCGCCTTGACGAACGAGGCGACGCAGAGCTCGCGCAGCTGTCGGATCAGCGTGGGGCCCTCGAGCGAATGCAGGGCGTAGCCCTCCGCCCGGAGCTGCCGCCTGATGTCCTCCAGACCGGAACAGGCGCCTGATTTGGCCAGGTCGAAGGCGCGCTCTAGCGTCGTGGGGCGGAAATCCATCGCCATGAGATAGGCGCTGCGGACGCATTCCGCCACTTGGGCAGGGGCGACGCCGATCTAGCCGACGAGCCAGGCGATGGCCGCGCGGGCGAAGGCCATGATCTGGGCCCCCACGACCAGCAGGACCAGCACGGCCGGCAGAGCGGCCAGCGGACCCGACCAGGGCAGGAGGCCGAACGCCTGGCCCGCGAGCGTCGAGCAGCCCACCAGGGCGCACAGCACCACGATGACGGTCCACAGCGAGACGCCGGACCTTGCCCGGCGGTTCCGGCGGCCCTGCCACCGGATAAGCTCTATTCCACCCAGGTGGTGGTCCATACGCGTCAACCGCCTTCGCCGGCCCAGTTCGTTCGAATTCCATGCTGTCCGCGCCGCCGGCGCCGCGAAGGGCCGATCGGCGCCGCTCACGCCGAGGTGGGGTCGGTCAATCAGATCAGACAAATGGAGATCATCCCACTGAATTCGGTCCGGCCCCTCCGGGCCGATGGTCGCGCCGCCACGGGCCGTGAGGTCGACTTCGCAGGTCGGCCAGCGTAGAGACGGCGGCTTTCGAAACCCCGGATCGGCGCGTGACGGCAATCCCCGACCATCGGCTCTGCGTGGCCCCGATGATGGACTGGACCGACCGGCATTGCCGGGCGCTGCATCGGGTGCTGTCCGGACGGGCCCTGCTCTATACCGAGATGCTGACCACCGGGGCGGTGATCCATGGCGATCGCGAGCGGCTGCTGGGCTACGACGCCTTCGAGCGTCCGGTGGCGCTGCAACTCGGCGGCTGCGACCCGGTCGATCTGGCCGAGGCGGCCCGCATCGGCGAGGCCCTGGGCTACGACGAGGTGAACCTCAACGTCGGCTGTCCCTCGGACCGGGTGCAGAGCGGCCGCTTCGGCGCCTGCCTGATGAAGGAGCCGGCCCTGGTCGCCGAGTGCATGGCCGCGATCCTCGAAGCCGTGCGCATCCCGGCGACAGTGAAGTTCCGTATCGGCGTCGACGACCAGGATCCCGAGGAGAGTCTGTTCGGCCTGGTCGACCGCTGCGCGGTGGCCGGCGTGAAGACCTTCGTAGTCCACGCCCGCAAGGCCTGGCTGAAGGGCCTGAGCCCCAAGGAGAACCGGGACATCCCTCCCCTGGACTATCCCC
>CAZTMF010000725.1:0-1644 GCA_964614675.1 uncultured Caulobacteraceae bacterium
GCTCCAGCTCGCCCTTACGGATGAGGGCTTCGACGTGGGCCTCGGCCTCGGCGAGATCGGGTGGGGCGAGGCCGTCGCGGGCCTCCAGCCGCTTGCGCCCGGCCTGCAGCGCCGCCTCCAGCGCCCTGGGGTCGAGCTCGGCGTTGCGGGCCATGATCTTGGCCCGGAGCTTGGCCTCGACGATGAAATACATCTCGTTCATGAGGTCCGCCGGCAGGCTGCGCCGTTCGACCACCGCCGAGTGAAGGGCCGGATTGGCCTGGGCGCGGTCGACCGCGGTCTCGCTGGCCTGGCGCGACAGGGCCGCGCCCTCGTTGCGCAGCAGGACGCCCAGGGTGGTGTCGTCGCCGCGCTCGACGATGGCTTCTGACACCGCCTCGGGCACGACCTCGCGCTGGGAGATGGCCCTGAGGTGATCCTGGCCCTTGCTGCGGGCGAGCCGCAGGAGGTCCTCGTCCCTGAACCCGGAGGCCTGCCGCAGCACCGGCTCGGCCACGGCGATCTCGTCGCCGCCGAGGTCATTCAGGAGGCGAGGCAGGGCGGCGGGCGCAGGCGCCAGCCGACGCGCCAGCTCGGCGCGGACGGTGGCCTCCATCTCGCTGGCGATGCGCTGCATCACCTCGTCGAACAGAGCCGCCTGGGCCGGGTCCATGGCTTCGGCCGGCTGGGCGAGGAACAGGTCAGTGATCTCGCGCAGCAGCTCGCGGCGGCGGTCGCTGGAAGGCTCGCGCGCCAGAGCGATCAGGTCATGCAGCTTGGAGCCCGACATGGGGGCTTAGCCCGGGTTGTCGTCCGGCGAAGGCGGCGCGGACTGCACCACGCGGCCGGTCGAGGTGGTGACCGTGCGCGGCACGGGCGGGGGCGGCTGGGCCAGATCGGGCGTGGACGAGGCGAAGAACTGCGGGCTCAGCGGGATCGGGTCGGGCTCCTGGCCGTACTGGCGATGCAGCGAATAGAAGTGCGTCGGCTGGTAGTCGTCCTCGGACGAGGCGGCAGCCCGGGGGACGGCGCGCGGCGCGGCGGCTTGCGGGGCGGCCAAGGGAAGCTGGGCGCTCGCCATGAGGCGCGGCGGGGCCGGGGAATAGATGTTGGCCGGCATGGCTGCCGGCTGGGGCAGCTGGATCTGCGCCTGGGGCGCCCGGGGGGCCGGGTCCCAGTATTTTTGCGCCCGAAGAGTCATCGGCGGAGGCGCTGAAGCGGTCTGGATCGGGGCGCGCGGCCTCGGCGGCTCGACCTTGCCTGGCCAGCTCAGCATGCGCAGGCCGGCGGCGTGCGCGCTCGGGCTCTGCGGCAGCTCGGCCGAGGCGACTGCGGCGGCATAGGCCGGCTGCGCCGCGCTCGTATCGGACAGGGCGAACAGGACGGCGATGGCCGCAAGGAAGGCAAGCAGGCGCATTGAGGGGCCCCTGGAGTGGTTCCCGAATACGCGTTCGCGCTTAACCTGTGGCTAACGTCGGCCCCGCCAGCGCGAAAGAATCGCGCGTTCTCCCGCGTGCAGCAGGGCGTGCAGGCCCACGCCCATGACGCCCAGCACCGCCACGGCGGCGAACTCCTTGGCGATCTGCAGCCGATTGGCGGATTCCAGGATCCGCCAGGCCAGGCCCTGGGCGCTGCCCGAGCCGGCGACGAATTCGGCCACCACCG
>CAZTMF010000726.1:0-1642 GCA_964614675.1 uncultured Caulobacteraceae bacterium
GCCTCGCCGGCGCGGATCAGACGGGCCGCGTCCACGCCGCCCATGGACCTGATGTCGACCGCAACGCCGGTCCTGGCCTCATAGCGCCGCGCGAGCTCGCCCAGGATCAGGCGCGTGGCCATGGATGAGATGCCTGCGAGCGCCGCGGTCATGGTCTGTCCTCTCCGTACAATTCGCGCCGGCTATTTGGACCAAGGCGCGCGCCGTGCGAAGGCCGCACCGGCGGCCGCGGTGGTCAGCGACAACCCCAGCGCCCAGCCGGGGCCCCTGGACGACCAGCTGAACCAGGTGAATGCGCGCCGCGCCGCCGAGGGCCAGCCCCAGATTCAGAAGGTCGCCGACGTCCGCTGATCGTCTAGGCCGGCGGCAGGGCCGCGGCCGGGACCCAGGTGCCGTGCACCTGGCTGCGCAACCGCATCGGGATCTTGATCCGGCAGATCGGGCCCCTGTCGAGGTGCTCGGCCTCGACGATCGCCACCTCCGACAGATGGTCGTCGTGCAGGTCGCAGACGAAGGCCAGCCAGCCTTCGTGGCCCGGCTGGTCTGACGCGATATGGACATGCTCCTGCAAGGTGACGTGCGGACCCAGCGACAGGGCCTTGAGCTGCCCCGTCTTGAGGTTCAGCCGGAGCACCGTGTTGAAACCCGCGCCCACCGGACCTGAGATCATCGGGGGCCCGTTCCTCGGATCGTAGGTCTGGTAGTAGGCGATCTCGTAGTCCTTCATCGCGTCCTTGTCGGCGGTGCGGGGCATGTCCCCGCCGGGGCCGAGGATCGTCTCCACCCAGCTGTCCTCGTTGCGCGACATGTCGAAGGTCCAGCGCGCCAGCCGGCCGCCCATCTCCGCGGGGTTCACCGTCAGCCCGGAGGCTTCCTGGATGAAGGGGAACACGATGACGTCCGAGGCGCAGACGTCGACCGTCACCTTGTCGCCTTGGGTGTAGGCGTTGACGAAGTGGAAGAAGGAGCAGGGCGGCCCCTTGAACCACCTGAGGTCCTTCACCGAACCGTCGCGCGGCATGATGCCGACCTGGGTCCCCTGGTCAGGATCCCAGACCCAGTGCGCGCCCCCCGCCTTCAGCCGCTCGAGGTCGCAGCTGATCGGCTGCAGCGGGAAGATGATGTGGTCCTTGGTGACCGCGAAGTCGTGGATGAGCGAGACGAACGGCGCCTCGAACCACTCCTCGCGGACCAGCTTGCCGTCCTTGTCCGCCACGCAGAAGGCGACGTCGCGGGAGGCGAGGCCCCCCGCTTCGTAGCCGAAGAAATAGAGCTCGCCGGTCTCGGGATCCGGCCGGCAGTGGGCGGTCATGGTCAGGCTCTTCAGCGCGCCGCCGAAGTCGTAGGGGCCGACGGTCTCCAGCGTGTGTGGGTCCACCTCGTAAGGCCGGTCGTCTTCCTTGGTCGCCAGGATCTTGCCGGCGTGGAACACGGGGGTGGTGTTGGACGCCGTACGGCTCTCGCCGAAGAAGCCGGGTTCGTCCGTGTACGGATTGCGGTAGATCCCGTGCAGACTGCGGCGGGCGGCGCGGTCGCGCTTCAGCCGCTCGGTCATCACATAGCGCTGGCGGAAGTCGACGTGGCCGTTCTCGAAGCGGAACAGGCTGACCATGCCGTCGCCCGAGATGAAGGTGTCCCAGCC
>CAZTMF010000727.1:0-1632 GCA_964614675.1 uncultured Caulobacteraceae bacterium
ACCTCGCCGCCGATGAAATAGCCCAGCATGCCCCAGTCGAAGACGCTCTCCACCGGGACCTCGACCTCGACGTGGTGGGTGCCGCGGCGGAAGTCGTCCTGGTGGAAGCCCCAGTCGGGGATCTTGCCGGTGAGCATGGCCGCCGAGGTGCTCTCGCGGCCCTCGGTGTTGGTGCGGGCGCCCAGCACCGAGTTGCAGAACACCACCGCAGAGGACTCCATCCAGGCGCAGTGCTCGCCGAACCTGGGCGCGTTGCCCACAAGATAGGGGGTGCAGGTCTTCAGCACCTTGATGCCGTGGCCTTCGATCTCGGCTTCGTCCTGCAGCTGGTGGGCGAGGGCCTCCTCGCTGAAGCCCTGCTCTTTCCACATCACCGGGTCCAGGCCCCCCTGCAGGTGGCAGGAGTTGGCGCGCATCTTCGGGACCGGCACGACCTCGTCGGCGTCCAGGTCGAACAGCGAGAAGATGGTCTCGTAGGACGCCCCGCCCCGCTCCTTGTAGTAGTTGTTTAGGAACAGGCTGGACGAGCCCGGCACACCGGCGACGTTGGAGGTGTCGGCGAAGCGCTCGGCGCCCAGCGCCTCGGCGTAGCGGACCAGGAGGTCCATGGCCTTCTGCTTGGCGGGGCCTTCGCCGCCGTCCAGCATCGCCTTTTCAGCGTCGGTCAGGATCATCGCGCCTCCGGGGATCGGCCCCGCTGGACAATTCGTAAGTATGCTATCGATTTCGGCGGCGATGGCGAGCCCCGCTTGAACGGGGCGCCCCGAACCGGCTAGTCCGGTCTCAAACATTCAAGCGAGGAAATCCCGGCATGGCCACCCTGGAGCCGATCGGCATCGTCCCGGGCTCGAAGCCCGGCAAGGCGCCCTACAAGCGCATCGCGACCGAGGAGGCGTTCTGTCCGCCGGAGATGTTCGACATCTACGCCCGGATCCTCGACGAGGGCCGGCTGGACGATCCCGGCTTCAACAGCCTCTGGGGCTTCTACCTCCGGAGCCCGAGCCCCCGGACCACCTTCATCCGCGACTGCATGACCGAGATCGGGCCCCAGCGCCTGGCCCACATGGACGCCTCGGGCATCGACATGCAGGTCCTGTCCCTGACCGGGCCAGGGGTCCAGGTGATGAACAAGGACGAGGCGGTCGGCTTCTCCACCTTCGCCAACGACTGGGTCGCCGAGAAGGTCAAGGCCAACCCCGCCCGCTTCGCCGCCCTGGCCGCCTGCGCGCCCCAGGACCCGTCCGCCGCCGCCAAGGAGATCGAGCGGGCGGTCACCAAGCTCGGCATGAAGGGGGTGATCATCAACTCCCACACCCACGGCGAGTACCTCGACAACGAGAAGTTCTGGCCGATCTTCGAGGCCGCCGAGGCTCTGGACGTGCCGATCTACATCCACCCGCAAGGGCCCTCGAAGGGCCTGATCGGGCCCCTGCTGGAGCGGGGCCTGGACGGCGCCATCTATGGCTTCTCGGTCGAGGTGGGGATGCACACCCTGCGCATCATCGTCTCGGGCGCCTTCGACCGCTTCCCCAAGCTGCAGGTCATGATCGGGCACGTGGGCGAGTCCCTGCCGTTCTCGCTCTACCGCATCGACTACATGCACAACGCCTCGGTGAAGTCGGGCCGCTATTC
>CAZTMF010000728.1:0-1629 GCA_964614675.1 uncultured Caulobacteraceae bacterium
AGCGTCGGCGGCACCATTACCGCCTCGATCGAGCGGGTGTTCGGCACCATTGTCGGCGGACTGATCGGCGTGATCGCCACCTACCTGCGGGCCAAGACCGCGCTCGAGGAAGGCATCGTGATCAGCGCCGCCGCGGCCATCGCCGCGTTCGCCGCGGCCGTGCGGCCGAGCCTGAGGGTGGCCCCGATCACCACCGCCATCGTGCTGATGGGCGGCTCGGCGGCCCACATGGGTCCGATCACCGCGGCGTCCTGGCGGGTGGCCGAGATCGCCATCGGAGGGGTGATCGGCGTCCTGACCACGCTCCTGGTGTTCCCGGCGCGCGCCCGCCGGGCGGTCTGCCAGCGCGCCGCCCAGGGCATGCGCCAGATGGCGGACGTCCTTTCCCTGTTCGCGTGGCGCTTCGAGGCCGGCGGCGTCGACCGCGAGGCGCGCGAAACCTACCGGGCGCTCCGCAAGACGCTGTCGCAAGCCGATCAGGCCCTGGCCGAGGCCGAACGCGAGAGCTTCCCCGGGCGGGCCGCCGACGCGCCGGAGGGGCTCGTCCGGAGCCTGCGCCGTCTTTACAGCGACGCGATCATGATCGGCCGCGCCCTGGCCGAGCCGCTTCCGTCAGCCGCCAGCGAGCGCATCGGCCCGGCCGCGATCGAGCTCCTGAACACCGCTTCGACGCAGCTGCGCGGCGTGGCGGCGGCGGCCGAGTCCGGCAAGCCTCCGCCTCCGGGCGACCTGGCGCACGTCCGCCGGGCTTTCGAAGCCGCTGTCGGGACCGTCAGGGCCGAACGGCTGACCGCCTCGATCACCCTGGACGCCGCCGCGCGGGTGTTCGGCCTGGTGTTCGCGGTGGAGAGCCTGCTGGCCAACCTCTCGGACCTCTCCGACCGGATCGCCGAACTCAGCGGTCAGGCGGCGCCATCGGCGGCGGCCGGAGCGGCGGCGGGGGCCGAGGACGAGGAGCCGTAGAGCCGCCTGGCCCTGGCCTCGAAGCAGCCGATCAGGCGGTCGACCGCGTGGCGCAGGTTGGCCGCCAGTAAGGCGTCCAGCAGGCGCGACTTGAACTCGAAGTCGATCTCGAATTCGACCCGCGCGCCCTTCGGATCCGGCAGGAACCGCCAATGGTTCCGAAGCCGCCGGAACGGCCCGTAGAGCAGGCCGACCTCGATGGTCCTCGCGCGTTCGTCGAGCGTCACGCGCGTGGCGAAGGTTTCGCGCACGATGGCGAAGCCGACCCTGGCCTCGGCGTCGAGACTGCGGACGCCGTCGGCCGCGCCGGTGCGGTTCCAGACGCGAAGCGACGACACCCACGGCAGGAATTCCGGATAGGCCTCCACGTCGGCGATCAGGTCGAACAGCTGATCTGGCCGGTATGGCAGGATCCGGGTGACGCGGTTCGAGTGCAAGCCGGTCAGCCCCGGGCGGCCTTCAGCCGGGCGAAGTCCTCGCCGGCATGGTGCGAGGAACGGGTCAGGGGGGTCGCCGAGACCATCAGGAATCCCTTGGCCCGGGCGATCGCCTCGTAGGCGGCGAACTCCTGCGGCTCGACGAAGCGGTCGATCGGAGCGTGCTTGCGGGTGGGCTGCAGGTACTGGCCGATGGTGATGAAGTCGACGCCGGCCGAGCGCATGTCGT
>CAZTMF010000729.1:0-1627 GCA_964614675.1 uncultured Caulobacteraceae bacterium
CGGCGGGTGTCGAGCGAGGCCATCATCACCTTCTTGCGAAGGGTCTTGGTCAGGCGCAGGGCCAGCTTGCCGGCGGTGGTGGTCTTGCCCGAGCCCTGCAGGCCCGCCATCAGGATCACCGCGGGCGGGGCGACGTTGAAGTTCAGCTCCTCGGGCTCGTCGCCGCCCAGCATGTCCACCAGGCCGTCGAAGACGATCTTGACCACCTGGTCGGCGGGCTTGATCGACCGGATCACGTCCTCGCCGGTGGCGCGCTCCTTGGCCTTGGAGACGAAGTCGCGAACGACGGGCAGGGCGACGTCGGCCTCGAGCAGGGCCACGCGCACCTCGCGCAGGGCCTCGTCGACGTCCTTCTCGGACAGCACGCCTCTGCCGGTCAGCCGGTCGAAGACGCCTGTCAGCCGCTCGCCCAAGGTGTCAAACATGACGGGTATCGAACATCCACGACTCCGTTTCCGGCGCGCAACGCGACAAACCCCCGTGCGCGATCACGCGGACGGGGGGCCTCTCCGCCCTCGTCCGGCTGGTTCCCTAAGATGGGGCCGGGGTCGTGGCGGTGAAGGGCGTTAGACGAGCTGACGCCGGAAGCCGGCGCTTATGCGCTCAGGGACGCTGGGAATCAAGCCGAGGCGCTCGCGCGCGCCTCTCCACTAAAGGATGGCGCGCGGAAGCCAGAGACTTCAGCCGGCCGCCGGCTCAAGGCCCCGCTTTCTGCCGAACACGTTGTCGAGGGCGAAGGCGCCTGGTCCCGCGGCGGCGATGTAGAGGAAGATCACCGCATAGAGCGCAGCTTCCGCCCCGTGGTTGGCCTGGGGATCGAAGGAGACCGGCGTGCCCGGCGGCATCATGTGGAAGGCGTTCAGCGCGTGGAAGCCGAAGTAGGCCACGGCCATCTCGCCGGATGCGATGAAGGCGGCGGGCTTGGTGAAGAGGCCGAGCACGATCAGCGCCCCGCCGACCAGCTCGATCACCCCCGCGACCATCAGCATCGGGGGCAGCGCGCCCGGCATCATGGGAGCAGGGAAATGCAGGAGTTTCATGCAGCCGTGCTCCATGAAGCAGAGGCCCGCGACGATGCGCAGAAGGGCCAAGAGACGCGGCGTCCAGCTGTCCAGGAATCCCATGGTGTCTCTCCTAGTGAGCCGATGTCTCGGCTGGTGGGGCAAACATTGCCACTTTCCGGGCCGCTGTCGAGGCGGGTTTGACCGTGGCGGTCTTCGCCGACGCGTGGACGACCGCGCGCGGTCGGGCTAGACGGCGGCCATGGCGATCGGCGTGTTCGATTCTGGCGTAGGCGGCCTCACCATCCACCGCGCCCTGGTGGACCGTTTCCCCCAGGCCGACTTCGTGTTCCTGGGCGACCAGGCCAACGTCCCCTATGGCGGACGGCCGGGCGAAGAGATCGTCGCCCTGACCCGGGCCGGCTGCGAGACCCTGTTCGAGAGCGGCTGCAGCCTCGTGGTCCTCGCCTGCAACACCGCCGCTTCCATCGCCCTCAGGCGCCTGCAGCAGACCTGGCTGCCCGGCTATCGCAAGGCGCTCGGCCGACCCGTCAACATCCTCGGGATCATTGTGCCGACCATCGAGGCGGCCACGGGCCTGCCCTGGGAGCACGAGGCCGAGCGGC
>CAZTMF010000730.1:0-1621 GCA_964614675.1 uncultured Caulobacteraceae bacterium
GGATGCAGAGCTCGTACATCAGCTCTTCGTAGGTGTAGCGGCCGTCCAGCCCGCCGACGATGCGATGCACGTCCCAGTCCGCCCGGGCGCAGTCGATCAGCATCACCGAGCACTGCTTGACGCGCTTGGCGGGCGCGCCCGCCTTCTGGTGCGAGACGGCGTGGTCGGGCACGCCTTCCTGGATGGCTACCGTCCCGCCATGCAGCGGAATGTCCCAGAGCTCGCCGATGTCGCGGAACACCAGCATGTCGGCGTCCAAATAGATCGCCTTGCCCGCGTAACCCGCCAGTTCGGGGATGGCGAAGCGGGCGAAAGAGAAGTTGGTGCGCGAGCCTTGGCGGACATCCCTGGGTTCCGGCAGTCCCAGGTCGATCAGCGGACAGACCTGCACCTGGCGGCCGGTGTGGCGGCGGATCGAATGCTCCAGCACGGCCACCGCCAACAGCTGGGACCGATCGGTTCCGACATAGACCCGCACCAGTTCGTCCATCCAGGTCTCCCAGGACTCCAGGAATATCGACGCCCACCCTAGACGAGGCCGGCGTCGACGGCCTAGAGCGCAACCAATCCGACCGACGCCGCGTTGTAGCCCATCGGCGCCGGCGGGCGCAGCTGGATCGCCTGAGGGGGGGATCGTGGTCCAATCATCTTCCAACATCGGTTCGGAGGCTCAGGCCCATGGCTGATGCTGCTGGGCTGAAGGTCTTCGTCGTCGAGGACGAGACAATCGTGGCCATGCTGCTCGAGCAGATGCTGGAGGAGCTGGAATGCGAGGTCGCGGGCGTGGCCGGCCAGCTGAACCTGGCGATGGAGCTTGCCCGAACGGTCGACGCCCAGGTGGCGATCCTGGACCTGAACCTCTCGGGCCAGAGGGTCGATCCGGTGGCCCAGATCCTGGCCGATCGCCAGATGCCCTTTATCTTCGCGTCCGGCTATGGCGAGGACGGCCTGGCCCCGGAGTGGCGCGGCCGCCCGGTGCTGCCCAAGCCCTTCCGCCTGGACCAGCTCAAGAACGCCCTGGAAGCGGCGACGCGCTAGGCTACTTGGGCCGGAACCGCTTGGACGCGGGGAAGCCCTTCGGAACCAGACGCCCCGCTCCGGCCCGGCGGCCGATCCACTGTTTCCAGTCCGGCCAGGCGCGGGCGCGGCCGGCCGAATCGATCATCGCCGGCCCGTCGGCCTCGTTGAACGGCAGCCCGTCCCTGAGGCCGCCCTCACGGTAGCTCTGCAGCTTGACGCCCTTGCCGCGCGGCATCTCGGGCAGCTCGCTCATCGGGAAGATCAGCGCCTTGCCGTTGTCGCCGATCACCGCCAGGTGATCGCCGGCCGCCTCCAGGCAGAAGGCGGCGCCCTTTGAGTCGACGGTCAGCACCTGCTTGCCCGCACGCTTGGACGCCACCGCCTCTTCCTCGGGCAGCACGAAGCCGTAGCCGGCCTTGGACGCGAGCACGAGCTTGCGCCCCGGCCGATGGGCGAACACCGCCAGGATATCGACCCGGTCATCCAGCTCGATCATCAGCCGCAGCGGCTCGCCCTGCCCTCGCCCTGAGGGAAGCTTGTCGCACGCCAGGGTGAAGAAGCGGCCGTCGGAGGCGAAGATCAGCAGCTTGTCGGTGGTCTC
>CAZTMF010000731.1:0-1602 GCA_964614675.1 uncultured Caulobacteraceae bacterium
GGCGAGCGCGACGAGGCGCCGATGCTCTACATCGGCGAGAAGGTCGGCAAGGGCGCGGGCCCCGAGATCGACATCGCGCTCGATCCGCTGGAAGGCACGACCCTCACCGCCAAGGCCATGGCCAACGCCCTGGCGGTCATGGCCTGGGCGCCGCGCGGGACCATGCTGCACGCCCCCGACACCTATATGGACAAGATCGCCGTCGGCCCGGGCTTTCCCAAGGGCATCGTCGACCTCGACGCCTCGCCGGCGGAGAACATCAAGGCCCTGGCCCAGTTCAAGAAGACCGACGCCTCGCACATCACCGTCTGCGTGCTCGACCGGCCCCGTCACGCCGAGATCATCTCCAGCCTGCGCGAGGTGGGCGCGCGCGTGCACCTGATCACCGACGGCGACGTGGCGGGCGTGATCAACACCGCCGATCCGGACACCGGGATCGATATCTACATGGGCTCCGGCGGCGCGCCCGAGGGCGTCTTGGCCTGCGCGGCCCTGAAGTGCGTGGGCGGCCAGTTCCAGGGGCGCCTGGTGTTCCGCAACGCCGACGAGCGCGGCCGCGCCGAGCGCCTCGGCCTCAAGGACTTCGACAAGAAGTACGACCTGCACGAGCTGGTGCAGGGCCCGGCGATCTTCGCCGCCACCGGCGTGACCAAGGGCGCCCTGCTGGACGGGGTGAAAGTCGGCCACGGCCTCATCCATACCCATTCGCTGGTGATGGATTCCGCCAATGGCTTCGTGCGCCAGATCCGCATGAAGAAGCCCGCCTGATGGCGGACGGCGCCCAGATGTCCGGATTCCTCGGCGTCGGGCGCTCGATTTCCGGCCGGCTCTGGCTGCAGCGTCCGGCCGACGCCGACACCGTCCGCCAGCATCAGCTTCGCCATGGCCTGTCCGAGCCCCTGGCGCGCGCCCTGGCGTCGCGGCGGATCGGCCCCGAGGCCGCCGAATCCTATCTGACCCCAACCCTGAAGGCGCTGTTCCCCGATCCGTCCTCGTTCCTGGACATGGACCGGGCCGCCGAGATCCTGGTCGATGCCCTCCAGGCCGGGCGTCCCGCCGCGGTCTTCGCCGACTACGACGTGGACGGCGCCTCCAGCGCGGCCCTGCTGGTCCGCTGGTTCCGGGCCATGGGCGCGGAGCTGCCGATCTATGTCCCCGACCGCCTGATCGAAGGCTATGGTCCCAGCGCCATCGCTTTCGAGCGCCTGAAGGGGCAGGGGGTCGAACTGGTGGTCACCGTCGACTGCGGCGCGGCCGCCCACGAGGCGATCGCCGCGGCCACCGGACTTGGGCTGGATGTGGTGGTCATCGACCATCACCTGATGCGGGGCGAGGCGCCCGCGGCAGCCGCCGTGGTCAATCCGAACCGGCCGGGCTGCAACTCTGGCCAGGGGATGCTGGCGGCGGCGGGTGTCGCCTTCGTGCTGCTGGCGGCCCTCAATCGCGAGGCGCGCCGCCGCGGCCTCTTCGAGGGCCGGCCCGAGCCCGACCTGCGCCAATGGCTGGACCTGGCCGCTCTCGGCGCGGTCTGCGACGTGACCCAACTGGTCGGCTTCAACCGCGCCCTGGCCGCCCAGGGTCTGAAGGTGATGTCGGGCTGGG
>CAZTMF010000732.1:0-1599 GCA_964614675.1 uncultured Caulobacteraceae bacterium
CCGGGGCGCAGGTCGATGGCATGGACGTGCTGGCGGTGCGCGACGCGGCCGAGAAAGCCGCCGACCACGCGCGCTCCGGCAAGGGGCCGGTGATCCTGGAGATGAAGACCTACCGCTATCGCGGGCACTCCATGTCCGACCCCGGCAAGTACCGGACGCGCGAGGAGATCGACGACATACGCAAGCGCCGCGATCCGATCGAGCACGTGGCCAAGCTGATCGAAGACCGCGGCTGGGCCACCGAGGAGTCGCTCAAGGCGCTCGACACGGACGTGCGCCGCATCGTCACCGAGGCGGCCGACTTCGCCCGCACCAGTCCCGAGCCCGATCCGGCCGAACTGATGACTGACATCTATGTAGAGGCGGCCGCCCAATGAGCGTGGACGTGCTGATGCCGGCCCTGTCTCCGACCATGGAGGAGGGCACCCTCGCCAAATGGCATGTGAAGGCCGGCGACAAGGTCTCCTCCGGCGACGTGATCGCCGAGATCGAGACCGACAAGGCCACCATGGAGGTCGAGGCCGTCGACGAAGGCGTGGTCTCCGCGATCCTGGTGCCGGAAGGCTCCGAAGGCGTGAAGGTCAACACTCCGATCGCCCGGCTGAACGGCGGCGTCGAGGCGAGCGGCTCGGCGGCCCCGGTCCAGGCGCCCAAGGCCGAGACCAAGGCCCCACCGGAATCTTCTGGCGATCCCGAGAAGCAGCCGGCCGAGGCGCGAAAGGCCGAGCCTGAAGGGGAGGCGCCCACGGCGGTCGCTCCGACCAAGCCCCTCGCGGATCCCGAGATCCCGTCCGACGCCAAGCTGATCAAGCAGACGGTCCGCGACGCCCTTCGCGACGCCATGGCCGAGGAGATGAGGCGCGATCCGACCGTGTTCCTGATGGGCGAGGAAGTCGCCCAGTACCAGGGCGCCTACAAGGTTTCGCGCGACCTGCTGCAGGAGTTCGGCGACCAACGGGTGGTCGATACCCCGATCACCGAGCACGGCTTCGCCGGCCTCGGCGTGGGCGCCGCTATGGCGGGCCTGAAGCCCATCGTCGAGTTCATGACTTTCAACTTCGCTATGCAGGCGATCGACCAGATCATCAATTCTGCCGCCAAGACCCACTACATGTCCGGCGGCCAGATCACCTGCCCCGTGGTCTTCCGTGGGCCCAATGGCGCGGCCGCCCGTGTGGCCGCCCAGCACAGCCAGGACTACTCGTCCTGGTACGCCAACGTCCCTGGCCTGAAGGTGATCGCGCCCTACGACGCGGCCGACGCCAAGGGCCTGCTCAAGGCGGCGATCCGCGATCCCAACCCCGTGGTCTTCCTCGAGAACGAGGTGCTCTACGGCATGGAGACCGACGTGCCGGACGTGGAGGACTGGGTGCTGCCGATCGGCAAGTGCAAGGTCAGGCGCGAGGGCAAGGACGTCACCATCACCTGCCATTCGCGGATGGTGGGCCTGGCCCTGCAGGCGGCCGAGGCGTTGGCCAAGGACGGCATCGAGGCGGAGGTCGTCGATCTTCGGACCCTCCGCCCTCTGGACAGCGACACCATCGTCGAGAGCGTGAAGAAGACCAACCGCCTGGTCTCGGTCGAGGAAGGCTGGGGCCC
>CAZTMF010000733.1:0-1594 GCA_964614675.1 uncultured Caulobacteraceae bacterium
GTCGTCCTCTTCGAGCAGCTTTTCCTTGGACACCTTCTGGTCGGTGACCTTGGCCTGCTCGAACACCTTGTCGACGACCTTGTCCTCGTAGAGCGGCGCGCGAAGCTGGGCCATCATCTGCGGGTTCTGGCGGATGGCGTCGAACACCTGCTGCTCCTGGCCCTGGTAGCGCATGGCCTCCTCGCGGGCGGCCTGCAGCACTTCCTGGTCGGTCAGCTCGACATTGCTGCGCCGGCCGAGCTCGGCCAGCACCAGGCCCAGCCGCACCCGCCGCTCGGCGATCTTGCGATACTCGTCCTTGAGCTGGTCCTCGGTCTTGTCCTTGTCCTCTTCCGAGGGGCCCTGGCGGGCGTTCTCGGCCTGGACCTGGGCCCAGATGCCTTCGAACTCGGAGTCCACCATCCGCGAGGGCAGCGGGAAGTCGTGCTTGGTGTCCAGCTGGTCCAGCAGCGCCCGCTTCAGCTTGAAGCGCGACATCGAGTCGTAGCGCGTCTTCAACTGGCCCTTGATCGCCTCCTTGAGGGCGCTCAGGTCGGTCATGCCGAGCTTCTTGGCGAACTCGTCGTCGGCCGGCGCCTCCACCGGGGCGCGCACGTCCTTCACGTCGACCTCGAACTCGGCCTCCTGGCCGGCCAGACGGTCCACGCCGTAGTCGGCGGGGAAGCTGACCTTCACCGTGACCTTGGCGCCGGGCTTGGCGCCCACGAGTTGCTCCTCGAAGCCCGGGATGAACTGGCCCGAGCCCAGGACGATCTGGGCGTCGGTCGCCGTGCCGCCCTCGAACGCTTCGCCGCCGATGCGGCCGATGAAGTCGGCCACAACCATGTCGCCGTCCTTGGCCTTGACGGTCTTGCCGGTGCGCGTCTCGTAGGTGCGGTTCTGCGAGGCGAGCTCGCCCAGCGACTCGTCGACCTCGGCGTCGGTCGGCTCGTAGACGGGCTTCTTGAGCTTCAGGGTCGAGACGTCGATCGGCTCGAACTCGGGGATCAATTCGACGGCCAGCTCGTAGGCGAGGTCTGCCTTGCCGGCCAGCACCTGGTCGATGTCGGATTCCAGCTTCAGGTCCGGCTGGCCGGCGGGGCGCAGCTTGTTCTCGTCCAGCGCCTGCTGGGTGCTCTCCGTCAGGGTCTGCTCGACCACCTCGCCCATCAGCGACTTGCCGTAGATGCGGCGGATGTGGGCCGGGGGCACCTTGCCAGGGCGGAAGCCCTTCAGGTTCAGCCGCGGGGTGATCTCGGCGATCTTGGCTTCGAGCTTCTCGGTCAGCTCCGTGGCCGGAACCCGGACCTCATAGACTCGGCTCAGGCCTTCGCCAGACTTCTCAACAATTTGCAGCGACATCTTTATTCTCTACCGGAGCGGGAACCGAGCGCCCTCACGCCGCGCGGTATGCCCGGCGGCGAGGCGTGCGCCTTATGTCATGAGCCTGCCTGACGTCCAAGTCCCGCGACGTCATCGCCCGGCGGACCGGGCGATGATCGCGAGGCCGCCGGGCTCAGCCCTCGCAGATGAAGCTCGACGCGGAGTCCTGGTCGCCGTGGCCCTTGTAGACCGCCACCTGCGGATAGGCGCAGATCGGGCGCGAGACCGGGGT
>CAZTMF010000734.1:0-1594 GCA_964614675.1 uncultured Caulobacteraceae bacterium
ACCCCCGGCCCTCGGTTTTGGAGACCGATGCTCTACCAGCTGAGCTACACTCCTAAGACCAACACACAAAGCGCCGGAAGGCTTCGCCCGCCGGCGCAGACGGCCGATGGCCGCGAGCGGCGGATGTAACAGGGACCAAAAGGCGGAGCAAGCACAAGCCAATACCGCCCAGGACCCGGCTCGGCTATGGCTGGCCGGACGCTTTGTGATCTTCAGATGGACCTGCCAGCCCCCTCTCTCAAGGCCCCCTTTGCGCTTTGTCCCCAGCCCCGGCGCCGCAGGTGAGCGCGCTCGGGAGGATCGCCGTCGTGGGCGCGGGGCTTGGCGGCCTGACGGCGGCCCTGGCCCTGCTGCGCCGCGGCTTCGACGTGCGGGTCTACGAGCAGTCCCAGGAACTGACCGAGGTCGGCGCCGGCCTCCAGCTCAGCGCCAACGGGACCTGCGTGCTGTTCGACCTGGGCCTGGAGGCCGCGGTCATGGCCGAGGCGGTGGTCCCCAAGGAGAAGGTGATCCGCCTCTGGGACACGGGCCAGGCCTGGAAGGCCTTCGACGCCGGTTCGGCCTCGGTGGACCTCTATGGCTCTCCCTATGTCACCCTGCACCGGCACGACCTGCAGCGCGTGCTGGCCGAGGCCGTGGGGGCGGCGCGGCCGGACGCGATCGTTCTGGGCGCACGGCTCGTCCGGCTGGAGCAGGACGAGGGCGGCGCGGACCTCGGCTTCGAGGACGGACGCACGGCGCGCGCCGAGTTCGTCATCGGGGCGGACGGCGTTCATTCGAAAGTGCGCGAGAGCCTGTTCGGCGTGGACGAGCCCCGGTTCACCGGGGTGGTCGCCTGGCGGGGCGTGATCCCGGCCGAGCGGCTGCCGGAGCATCTGCGGGCGCCTCTGTCGGTGACCTGGATCGGGCCGGGCGGCCATGTGGTCCACTACCCTCTGCGCCGGGGCGAGCTGGTCAATTACGTCTCGGTGGTCGAGCGCGACGATTGGCGGGTGGAATCCTGGTCGGTGCAGGGGACCGTCGAAGAGTGTCTGGCCGATTACGCCGGCTGGCATGGCGACGTCCGGGCCCTGATCGGAGCGACGGTCCGGCCCCACAAATGGGCCCTGTTCGGACGCGAGCCGATGTCGCACTGGAGCCGTGGCCGCGCCACCCTGCTCGGCGACGCCTGCCATCCGATGCTGCCGTTCCTGGCCCAGGGCGCCGCCATGTCGATCGAGGACGGCCTTGTGCTCGCCCGCTGCCTGGACGCCTACGGGCCCGACCACGACAAGGCCTTCGCCGCCTACGAAGGCGCGCGCAAGGCGCGGACCTCCCAGGCCATGACCGGCTCTCTGGCCAACATGCGCCGCTATCACGACAGCCGGCTGGGCTCGGCGGCGGAGGCGGCCGCCTATGTCGATCGCGAGTGGTCCGAGGACCGCGTCAAGGCCCGCTACGAATGGCTGTTCGGCTACGACGCCAGGACCGCCCCGATCTAGGCCGTCGCCATGAACCGCAGCATCTGGACGCCGAGGTAGTCGTCGTCGGTGTTCAGATGGAAGGTTGAGGTCAGGTGGTTGTGGCCCATCAGGCGGATGAAGTCCGGCCACTG
>CAZTMF010000735.1:0-1589 GCA_964614675.1 uncultured Caulobacteraceae bacterium
ATGTCCAGAGCCGTCCTGATCGACTACGGGTCGGGCAACCTCCGCTCGGCCGAGAAGGCGCTGCTCCGCGCGGCCGCAGAGCGGCCCGACGCGCCCGAGGTGCTGACCACCTCCGATCCGGATCTCGTCGCCAGGGCCGACCGGCTGGTGCTGCCGGGCGTCGGCGCCTTCGCCGCCTGCATGGGCGCCATCGAGGCCATCGACGGGCTGAAGGAGGCCATCGAGGAGGCGGTCACCCGCAAGGGCCGGCCGTTCCTGGGGGTCTGCGTCGGCATGCAGCTGATGGCCGACCGGGGCCTGGAGTTCGGCGAGACCAGGGGTTTCGGCTGGATCGCGGGCGACGTGCGCCGGATCGAGCCCGGCGACGCGCGGCTGAAAGTGCCGCACATGGGATGGAACGCGCTAGAAACCGTCGCAGACCACCCTGTATTCGCAGGGCTGGAAGGCCGCGACGTGTACTTCACCCACTCCTTCGCCCTCTATCCGGAGAACCCGGCCGACGCGGCCGCCTGGACCACCCATGGCGAGCGCTTCGCCGCGGCCGTGGCCAGGGACAACATGGCCGGCGCCCAGTTCCACCCCGAGAAGTCGCAAGGAGTGGGCCTGCGCCTGCTCGGCGACTTCCTTCAATGGCGTCCGTGAGGCTCCAGCCATGATCCTCTATCCCGCCATCGACCTGAAGGACGGCCAGTGCGTGCGCGTGGTGCACGGCGACTTCTCCACCGCCACCGTGTTTAACGAGCACCCCGCCGACCAGGCCAAGATCTGGGCCGCGGCGGGCTTCGAGTGGCTGCACGTCATCGACCTGACCGGCTCGGCCGAGGGGCGGGCGGTGAACGGCGCTGCGGTGGAGGCGATCCTGGAGGCCGTCTCCATGCCGGTGCAGCTCGGCGGCGGCATCCGCTCGCTGGAGAACATCGAGAGCTGGATCGAGCGCGGCGTCAGCCGGGTGATCCTGGGCACGGCCGCCGTCCGGGACCCCGAGCTGGTGAAGACCGCCGCCCGCGAGTGGCCCGAGCAGATCGCCGTCAGCGTCGACGTCCGCGCCGGCAAGGTCGCGGTGCAAGGCTGGCTGGAGGACTCCGGCCTCGACGCCTTGACCGTGGCCAAGCGCTTCGAGGACGCCGGGGTCTCGGCCCTGATCGTCACCGACATCGACCGCGACGGCGCCCTGCAGGGCTTCAACATCGAGGTGTTCGGCAAGGTCGCCGACGCTGTCGACATCCCGGTGATCGCCGCCGGCGGCCTCGCCACCGCGGCGGACATCGAGAACCTCCGCGCCTGGCCGGGCCGCGAGATCTCGGGCGCCGTGCTGGGCCGCGCCCTCTACGCCGGCACCATCAAGCCGGTCGAGGCGCTGGAGGCCTCCAGCCGCCGCGCGCCAGTATGATGTCGAGGGTCTGATGCTGAAGGTCCGAGTCATCCCCTGCCTCGACGTGAAGGACGGACGCGTCGTCAAGGGCGTGCAGTTCGTCTCCCTGCGCGACGCCGGCGATCCGGTCGAGCAGGCCTCGGCCTATGACGCGGCCGGCGCCGACGAGCTGATGTTCCTGGACATCACCGCCAGCCACGAGGGCCGGGGCGCCATG
>CAZTMF010000736.1:0-1585 GCA_964614675.1 uncultured Caulobacteraceae bacterium
TCTACGTCGACTGCAACGCCATCGCGCCCCAGACGGTGGGATCCATCGCCGCGCCGTTCGAGGCCGCGGGGCTCGCCTTCGTCGACGCCGGCATCGTCGGCGGTCCGCCCGCCGGCGACTTCAATCCGCGCATCTATGCCTCGGGCCCGGCGGCGCAGGCCTTCGTCCGGCTGAACGACTACGGCCTCGACATCCCCCTCCTGTCCGACAAGGTCGGCGACGCCTCGGCGCTGAAGATGGCCTATGCCGGCACCACCAAAGGCGCCCATGCGGTGATGATCTCCATGATGCTGGGCGCGGCGCGCGCCGGCGTCGGCGAGGCTTTCATCGCCGAGATGAAGGCCAGCCAAGCCGGCAAGCTCGAGGCGGCCGTGCGCCAGATGCCGATGGTGCTGCGCAAGGCCTATCGCTGGGATGGCGAGATGGAAGAAATCGCCAAGTTCCTCTTGCTGGAGACCGGCGGCGCCGGCCTCTTCGAAGGCGCCGCCCAGCTCTATCGCGACCTCGCCCGTGACGTGGCCGCGGGTGATGGAGCCGAACGGATGACGCTCTTGAACCAGATCAAGGCGCGGGTCTGAGCGCCGGTGGCGTGGTGAAGCTCGGCGTGCGATATGCGCCGCAAGGGCTTCAAGACCTGTCGGAGGAAACGTGGCGTCCCAGAGCTATGACTATGTGATCGTGGGCGCCGGGGCGGGGGGTTGCGTGCTCGCCGCGAGGCTGACCGAGGACCCGACCGTGAAGGTCCTGTTGCTGGAGGCCGGCGGCAGGGACAGCTCCATGTACATGCACATGCCGCTGGGCTGGCGTCAGATCTGGCGCGGCCCGATGCACAACTGGAACTTCTATTCCGAGCCCGAGCCGTTCGCCGACAATCGCAAGTTCCTGGCCCCGCGCGGCAAGACCCTGGGCGGCTCCACCTCGATCAACGGCATGCTCTACATCCGCGGCCATCCGCGCGACTACGACGAGTGGCGCCAGCTGGGCGCCGAGGGCTGGAGCTATTCCGACGTTCTGCCCTATTTCAAGAAGGCCGAGGGCTTCTGGGGCGGCGACTCCAAGTTCCACGGCGGCTCGGGCCCCACCGGGATCACCCGCATCGACACCCGGGGCCTGCACTACGACGCCTTCATGGCCGCAGCTCGCATGGCCGGCCACCAGGTCACCGAGGACATCAACGGCGAGCATCCCGAGGGCTTCACCCCGGTCGACATCACGGTGAAGGACGGCGTCCGCTCCTCGGCGGCCAACTGCTACCTGAAGCCGGCCATGTCGCGGACCAACCTGACGGTGGTCACCCACGCCCTGGCCCACCGGGTGGTGCTGGAGAAGGGCAAGGCGGTCGGGGTCGAATACAGTGTCGGCTCGCAGGTGCAGATCGCGCGGGCGGACCGCGAGGTGCTGCTCTGCGGCGGCTCCTATAACTCGCCCCAGGTCCTGATGCTGTCGGGCATCGGCCCGGCCGACGAGTTGCGCGAACATGGCATCGGCGTCGCCCAGGACCTGCCGGGCGTCGGCAAGAACCTGCAGGAACACATCCTCACCTTCGTCCAGTTCAAGACCAAGGGCCCGGTCACCTTCATGAAGG
>CAZTMF010000737.1:0-1577 GCA_964614675.1 uncultured Caulobacteraceae bacterium
CCTCGATGTTCCCCTTCCGCTACAACAACGGCATCCGCATCTTCCAGTCGCCCGGCTACATCGTGATCAATCTCGAGATGCTGGGCACGCGGGTCATCCCCATCAGCAACGCCCCACCCTGGCCCAAGAACGTCGAAGGCTGGATGGGCGACAGCCGCGCCCACTGGGAAGGCAAGACCCTGGTCATCGTGACGACCAACATCAAATCCGGCGACAGCGCGACCCACGACGTCTCCAAGCGCGCCGCCTCGCCGCTGAACATGGCCACCGCCAACGTGCCGCCGTTCAACACCATCCCGACCAGCGACCAGGCGCACACCACCGAACGCCTGACCATGATCGGCCCCGACACCATCACCTACGAGATCACCTATGACGATCCGAAGGTGTTCACCGCTCCCTGGACCGCCCGGCTCGATTGGTCGCGGAACGAGAAGTACCAGTTCTACGAGTACGCCTGCTGGGAGGGCGACGTGCAGGTGCGCAACTACATCACCTCGTCGCGCGCCAAGGTGAAGCAGATCGCCGAGGGCAAGCTCACCGGCAAGGAGCCCGACGGCAACGAGCGCTTCGCCCACCAGTTCGACTTCGACCCGGCCACCATGCCCGCCCCCGCACCGGGCGCCGCCGGCGGCGGCTTCGGCCGCGGCGCGCCGCCTCCCGAGGGGGCCTATAGCGACGACGGCAAGTCGCCGTCGTGGGACCGGCCGGCAAGCTAGGCCAATCCGCGCCCTGGCGACTGGCTAGGAGTCGCCGGCCGGGAGGATTCCTTCCGGCAGGCGCCCGGCTATAACCGCGCCCCATGACCACCCTCTACGTCGACGCCGACGCCTGTCCGGTGAAGGACGAAGTCTATCGCGTGGCTGGCCGCTATGGCCTGGCCGTGTTCGTGGTCTGCAACAGCTGGATCCGCACCCCCGCCGAAGCGCGGATCACCCTGGTGGTGGTCGACGAGGGGCCTGACGTGGCCGACGACTGGATCGCCGAGCGCGCCGGGCCCGGCGACGTGGTGATCACCGCCGACATCCCCCTGGCTGAGCGGTCGCTGGCCGCCGGCGCGCAGGCCGTGCATCCGACGGGCCGACCGTTCACCCCTGACAACATCGGCGGGGCCCTGGCCTCGCGGGCCATCGGCGAGCATCTGAGATCGATGGGCGAGATCACCGGCGGCCCGCGCCCGTTCGCGCCGCAGGACCGGTCGCGGTTCCTGCAAGTGCTGGACACGGCGGTGGTGAAGGCCCGGCGCGCCGGGCCGACCTGAGCGCTTCCAGCCGCCCCCCAAACGTCCGCGTGGCTAAGGATGCTTGGCAGGGGGAGCGGCCGGCGGCTGGATCCCTTTCAGCGACTGGTAGGCCATTCGGGTCGCCACGTCGCCGCTCAGAAAGCCCCCCCTGGGAACCCAGACCGGATCGAGGTCCGCCGTCGGCTTGGCGGCGATGACCTCGGCCTCGGTCTTGCCCTGGTCGATCAGCTTCTGCACCCGGCCCCGCATCTTAACCAACATGTCGTGTTGGGCCTGCAGGTCGCGCCGACTCCCTGGCTCGCTTGAATCATGTTCTCGATCAACATCCGGCTGA
>CAZTMF010000738.1:0-1567 GCA_964614675.1 uncultured Caulobacteraceae bacterium
GACCTGGTCATCCAGCTGGCCGCGCCCAAGGGCTCCTCGCGCCTGGTCCAGCGCATCGGCCGGGCCAACCACCGCCTGGACGAGCCCTCCCGCGCCCTGCTGGTGCCGGCCAGCCGGTTCGAGATGCTGGAATGCCAGGCCGCCCGCGAGGCGGTGGCCGAGAACGCGCTCGACGGGGATCCGCCAAGGACCGGGGCCCTGGACGTCCTGGCCCAGCACGTCATGGGCGTGGCCTGCGGCGATCCGTTCAAGGCCGACGAGCTCTACGACGAGGTCCGCACCTCGGCCCCCTATGCGGACCTCACCCGCGCGGACTTCGACGATGTGCTGAGGTTCGTGTCCACCGGCGGCTATGCGTTGAAGTCCTACGACCGCTTCCGCCGCATCATTCATGGACCGGACGGCCGCTGGCGGGTGAGGAACGCCCAGACCGCCCTTCGCCACCGGCTGAACGTCGGCGCCATCACCGGGCCGGCCGTGTTGAACGTGCGCCTGCTCAAGGGCCGGCGGGCCGGGCGGAAGATCGGCGAGGTGGAGGAGGGCTATGTCGACATCCTCCTGCCCGGCGACACCTTCATCTTCGCCGGTCAGGTCTGGGCCTATCACGGCGTCGATGGGAACGACGTGCTGGTGACGCCGGCGCCCAACTCCGAGCCCAAGATGCCGAGCTGGGGCGGCTCGAAGTTCGCCATCTCCGACTTCCTGGCCCGGCGGGTGCGCCAGCTCGCCTCGAACGAGGACGTCTGGCCGCGACTGCCGGACGACGTGCAGGAATGGCTGCAGATCCAGAAGCTTCGCTCTTCGATCCCCGGTGAGGATGACCTCCTGGTCGAGACCTTCCCTCTCGGCAAGCGCTGGCACCTTTGCGCCTACCCCTTCGAGGGGCGCCTCGCCCACACCACCCTCTGCATGCTGCTGACCCGCCGGCTGGAGCGGCTGGGCTGTGGCCCCATCGGATTCGTGGCCTCCGACTACGCCCTGGCGATCTGGTCGATGCGGCCGATGGGCGGCCTCGACATGACCGCGCTGTTCGACGAGGACATGCTGGGCGACGACCTCGAGGCCTGGCTCGAGGAGAGCGTGATGATGCGCCGGGCCTTCAAGACCTGCGCGCTCGTGTCCGGCTTGATCGAGCGGCGCTTCCCGGGCGAGGAGAAGACCGGCCGCCAGGTCACCTTCTCCTCGGATCTCATCTTCGACGTGCTCCGCCGCCACCAGCCCGACCACCTCCTGCTGCGCTGCGCCCGCGCCGACACCGCCGGCGGCCTGGTCGACGTGGCGCGCCTCGGCCAGCTGCTCTCGCGGGTGAAGGGACGGATCATCCACAACGACCTGCCCAAGGTCTCGCCCTTCGCGGTGCCGATCCTGCTGACCATCGGCAGGGAGATGGCGCCCGGCGCCTCGTCGCAGGAGTGGGTGCTGGAACAGGCGGAGTCCGAACTGATCGCCGAGGCCCTCTCGTGAACGCCTGGGCGCGCCTCCCCTCCCCGGCCTACGACCTCACCGCCGACGGGGCGGCGCTGCGCATGACGCTGGCCGGCGCGGAGGTCGCCTTCCGCGCCTCGGG
>CAZTMF010000739.1:0-1567 GCA_964614675.1 uncultured Caulobacteraceae bacterium
GCGCGGCACCTTCAGCCAGCGCCACTCCGGCATCGTCGATCAGACCACCGAAGAGGTCTACATCCCGCTGAACAACATCCGCGCGGGCCAGGCCAATTTCGAGGTGCTGGATTCGGCCCTGTCGGAAGAGGCGGTGCTGGGCTTCGAGTACGGCTTCTCCCTGGCCGATCCCAACACCCTGACCCTGTGGGAAGCCCAGTTCGGCGATTTCGCCAACGGCGCCCAGGTCGTGGTCGACCAGTTCATCTCGTCGGGCGAGCGCAAGTGGCTGCGCATGAGCGGCCTGGTGCTGCTCCTGCCGCACGGCTACGAGGGCCAGGGGCCGGAGCACTCCTCCGCGCGACTCGAGCGCTATCTGCAGCTCTGCGCCGAGGACAATCTGCAGGTCGCCAACTGCACCACCCCGGCCAACTATTTCCACATCCTGCGGCGGCAGATGCACCGGCCGTTCCGCAAGCCGCTGATCCTGATGACGCCGAAGTCCCTGCTCAGGCACAAGCGCGCGGTCTCGAACCTCGATGACCTGACGTCCGGAACCTCGTTCCACCGGGTGATGGTCGATGGAGCCGAGGCCGGCTGCGACGTCGGCGGCATCCAGCTGGTCGCCGACGACAAGATCAAGCGGGTGATCCTCTGCTCGGGCAAGGTCTACTTCGACCTGGTCGACGCCCGCGCCAAGTCCGGCCGCGACGACGTCTATCTGCTGCGGCTGGAGCAGTTCTACCCGTGGCCGCTGAAGTCGCTTTCGAACGTGCTGGCCCGCTTCCCCAACGCCGAGCTGGCCTGGTGCCAGGAGGAGCCCAAGAACATGGGCGGCTGGACCTTCGTCGACGCCTGGCTGGAGCTGACCCTGGCGCGGATGAAGATCTCTGCCAAGCGGGCGCGCTATATCGGCCGCCCGGCCTCGGCCTCGACCGCCGCGGGCCTGATGAGCCGACACATGAAAGAGCTGGAGACCTTCCTCACCGAGGCCTTCGCCTGACCTTGAGCGTCCCGCCCCTGGCATTCGGGGCGAAATGGATTAGCTGGAAGCCACGGCGGCCGACGGCGATCCGTCCGACCGATCTGGAGCTGAACGACACATGGCCGACATCCTGACCCCGACCCTCGGCGAATCCGTCACCGAGGCGACCGTGGCGCGCTGGGCGAAGAAGCCGGGCGACAAGGTCAAGAAGGACGATGTGCTGGTCGAGCTCGAGACCGACAAGGTGTCGCTCGAGGTCTCCGCCCCTGCCGACGGCGTGCTGCAGGACGCCCTGGCGGCTGAAGGCGATACGGTCACCCCGGGCCAGGTGCTGGGCCACGTGTCCGACGGCGCCGGCGCGACGGTCGCCGCACCAGCCCCCGCCGCCAAGGCTGCGCCCGAGCCTGCCCTCAAGCCGGCGCCGCAGCCCGCTCCGGCTCCGGCTCCGGCTCCGGCTCCCGCCCCCACAGCGGCCGCGCCGCTGTCGCCTTCGGCCCAGCGCATCGCCACCGAGGCGGGCCTCGACGGATCCCAGATTCCGGGCACCGGCCGCGACGGCCGGGTGACCAAGGGCGACGCCCTGGCCGCGCTGGAGGCCCGCGC
>CAZTMF010000740.1:0-1563 GCA_964614675.1 uncultured Caulobacteraceae bacterium
AGACCAGCGTCACCCAGGCGATCAAGGCGGCGCTGGAGCTGGCCGGTCCCGCCCACGGCTCGGTGAAATCCTACAACAACCACTTCGGCGTGCCTCTGACCCTGGCGCGAATGCCACGGGCGACCCGGCGGGCGGTGTTCGAGATCGGCATGAACCATGCGGGCGAGATCGAGCCGCTGACCAGGATGGTCCAGCCGCACGCGGCCTGCGTCACCACCGTGGGCCCCGTCCACATCGAGAACTTCGAGGACGGCGAAGCCGGCGTCGCCCGCGCCAAGGGCGAGATCTTCTCTGGGCTGCCGCCGGGCGGCGTCGCGGTGCTGAACGCCGACGACCAGTGGTTCGGACTCCTCGCCGACATGGCGCGGCGGGCCGGCGCCAGGATCGAGAGCTTCGGCGCGGGCGAGGGGTGTACGGCCCGGCTGACCGGCTTCGAACCGCACGGCGGCGGGGCCGTGGTCCGGGCCGACCTCGACGGCCGGGCCATCGACTTCACCATCGCCCAGAACGGTGCGCACTGGGGCCTGAACAGCCTCTGCGCGCTTCTGATGCTGCGGGCGCTCGACGTCGACCTGGAGACCGCCTTCGAGGCCCTGGCCCGCTTCGGACCGCTGCAGGGACGCGGGCTGGAAAGCGAGGTCGCCCTGCCGGGCGGCGGGGCCTTCACCCTGATCGACGAGAGCTACAACGCCAATCCGATGTCCATGCGCGCGGCTTTCGCGACCCTGGGCGCGCACGCGGCCCGGGGCCGGCGGATCGCGGTGCTGACCGACATGCTCGAGCTGGGCGCGGACGCGGCCCGGCGCCACGCGGACCTCGCCGGGCCGTTGCAGGCTGCCCGGACGGACCTGGTCTTCTGCGCCGGACCCTTGATGCGCGGCCTGTTCGAGGCGCTGCCCGCGGCCATGCGGGGCGGCTGGGCCGCCTCGGCCGCCGAGCTGGCGGATGAGGTCAAGGCCGCCGTCCGGGGGGACGACGTCGTCATGGTCAAGGGATCGAACGGCTCCAAGGCCGGGCTCCTCGCCCAGGCCCTGGCGTCGCTGGGGGCGCCGGCGCCAGAGCCGGTGGGGGGAGCCGCCTGATGCTATATCTGATCTACCAGCACCTGGCGCAGGGCGGGCACTACGTCCCGGTCCTGAACCTGCTGAAATACCTGACCTTCCGCACGGGCCTGTCGCTGTTCACGGCCCAGCTGGTGGTTGCGGCCATGGGCAACAACTTCATCAGCTGGATGCGGACCAAGCAGGGCCGGGGCCAGCCGATCCGCACGGACGGCATCGAGCGGCACGTGGTGGAGAAGGCCGGCACGCCCACCATGGGCGGCTTCATGATCTTGGCGGGCCTGGTGATCAGCACCCTGCTCTGGGGCGACCTCGAGAACCCCTACGTCTGGACGGCCCTTCTGGTCACCGCCGGATACGGCCTGCTGGGTTTCCTGGACGACTACAAGAAGGTCACCAAGCAGAGCGCCGCGGGGGTGAGCGGATCGATGAAGCTGGTGATCCAGTTCATCATCGCGCTGATCGCGGCCTGGGTACTGGTCAACTTCACCCATCCGGCCAC
>CAZTMF010000741.1:0-1563 GCA_964614675.1 uncultured Caulobacteraceae bacterium
CGGCCAGAGCGGCACGCCGAACTTGCTGGCGATCTTCACCACCTGCCGCACTTCCTCGGCGGTGAGCGGGGCGACGGCGCCGACCGGCTTGTGATGGCTCTCGTCGATGGCGAACTTGTCGCGATAGCTCTCGCGGTCGAGCGCGTCGAAGAACAGGTTCTGGGCCCCGACCACGGCGGCGAGCTCGCGACGGGCGGCGTCGAGGCGGGCGGGCGTCAGCCCAGGGGGAAGGACAATGTCTGGCATGGGGTCCTGTCCGAAAGCTCCTCGAAGGATCAGCCGCCAGCGCCGGGGGCGGGGGTCGGCCGCATGGTGGCCCAGCAGAGCGCCCAGCTGACCACCAGGCAGCCGAGCACGATGCCGAGCAGGGGCGCAAGCGAGAAGGCCGGGAAGGCCGAGATCAGCGCGCTGGCCCCGGCGGTGACGATGAGCTGCAGGGTGCCCAGCATCCCGGCCGCCGCGCCGGCGCCGCTGGAGCCGGCGTCGAGCGCCGAGATGGCCGCGGGCGTCAGCGAGAGGCCCGCGACGCAGAACAGCAGCATCGAAAAGCCCTGGAACAGCACGAGCCCCCCAAAGCCCGTCAGCGCCGCCGCCCCGTAGGCGAGGGTCAGCAGCAGGCCCAGCCCCATCATGGTCAGGATCAACCGCCTCGGGCCCCATCGGCGCATCAGGTTCGGCGAGACCTGGGTCAGGCCGATCGAGCACACCGCGTCGACCCCCAGCAGCAGGCTATAGGTCCGCGGCGACAGGTGGAAGACGCCCGAAAAGACAAAGGGCGCGGCGGTGACGTAGGCATAGGGGATGGTGGTGGCCAGGCCCGCGATCAGGGCTGCGGCGATGAAGCGGGGGTTGCCGAGCAGGGCGCCATAGGCGGGGAGCACCGGCTGGCGGACCGGGATGCGCCGCTCAGGCGGCAGGGTCTCGGGCAGCAGGGCCGCGACGCCCAGGTCCCCGAGGCCCAGCCCCGCCATCACCCAGAACAGCCCACGCCAGGGCATGACGCTCAGCAGGAGACTGCCGACGGCCGGGGCCAGCACCGGCGAGACGCCGATGATCAGGAAGCTGATGGCCATCAGCCGCGCCGCCTTGTGGCCCGACTGCAGGTCCCGGATCATCGCCCGCGACACCGCCGTGCCAGCGCAGACGCCGAAGCCCTGCAAGAACCTCAAGGCCACAAGCGCCGGCGCCGAGGACGCGAAAGCGCAGGCGATCGACATCAGGACGAACAGGCCGAGGCCCAGGTTGAGGGGCAGCCTGCGCCCAAAACGATCGCCGAACGAGCCGACCGGGATCTGGGCCGCCGCCAGGGCCAGGAAGAACGCCGACAGGGTCCGCTGCACCTCGCCCGGCGAGGCGTGCAGGTCCTTCACCATGGTCGGAAAGGCCGGCAGGTAGAGGTCGATGGCCAGGGGCCCGATCACCGACAGCAGGCCGAGCGCCAGGCCGGTCCTGAGCACGCTTGAGTTCTCGGCGGCCATCGGTCGTCGCGCCCGGCGTTTCCTGCAGCGGGTCGCGGCCCGCTCTTTGATTAGTAACGACCATTACCATCTGCGTCGCCAAACC
>CAZTMF010000742.1:0-1561 GCA_964614675.1 uncultured Caulobacteraceae bacterium
CCGCGGCATCCATGTGCTGGTGGTCGACGACAACGCCACCAACCGCATGGTGGCCGAGGGCCTGTGCGAGATGTTCGGATGCACCTCCGAATGCGCCGAGGACGGCGAGCAGGCCGTCGAGGCCGCCCGCAGCGGCCGCTTCGACCTGATCCTGATGGACATCAAGATGCCCCGCATGGACGGCATGGAGGCGACCCGCCAGATCCGCCAGCTGCCGGGCAAGGCCGGCCAGGCGCCGATCATCGCCCTGACAGCCAATGCCGATCCGGAGGACGCCAAGGCCTATCTGGCCTGCGGCATGGTCAGCGTGGTGGAAAAGCCCATCAAGCCCGAGCGGTTGCTCGACGCCATGAACGCCGCCCTGGACGGGGCGATGACCAGCGGCCAGATCCGCGCCGCCTGATCAACGCGAGCTGCGGGGCCTCACCAGAAGGCCCAGGTCGCCCTCGAAATCGGTGAGCTTCCACACCCCGTCCTCACGCTTGAACACGAAGGCGCAGCGATGGCGGATCAGGGCGCAGACGCGCTCGTCGCCCATCGGCTGCAGGTCCTGCCCCAGCACCAAGCGCCCCGGGATGCGGGTGTCGGGGCCATAGCCGGCCAGCTCGGCCGCCGCGCGGAACACCTCCGGCCGGGCCAAGGCGTCGACCGCCACGTCCACCAGAGGACCGGCCAGCAGGGCGCCCAGGGTCTCGCGGCTCTGCACGCCATGGCTCGCGGCTTCCGCGGCCAGCAGGCGCGCCTTGAGGTTCGACTTCAGGGCGGATTTGTCGACATGGGCGTCGAAGGTCGCGCGATCCCCGTCGCGGACCGCCACCAGGAAGGCGCGGATATCGCCGGCCGCGTCGATCTTCTGGGCGGTGGCGCAGGCGGTCAACGCGAGCAGCGATAGCGCCAGCGCGCCAGCGCCGATCGTACGGAGGAACATGCGCGACCTTTCAGACACCGCCGTTCAGCTCGGTCCCACACCGCCACGCAGCTCGGCGGGCGGGACGTCCTGGTCGGGCAGGCGCCATTCGCTTCGGAAGCTGAAGGCGAGGGTCGAGCAGGCGTGGGCGGCCTTGTCGCCGGGCCGGCGGCCGACCGCCTGCATCTGGAGGTTCCTGAAGCGGTCCAAGGGTCCGATCAGCAGCCACGCACGGTCCGCGCCCGGGCAGACGGCGTGCACGAAGGCCTTGCCCTCGTCCTGGGACAGGATCTCGTAGAGCGGGCCCACGGGCCGCTCCTCGCCGAGCGCCGCTCTCAGGCCGCCCTGGCCGAGCTCGGAGTCGGCGGCGGGCTTCAGTGCGGCCGAGCCGCGATCGCCGGTCTGGATCACCTTTTGGATGCGCGTCCCGCCCAGGAGGCCGCGCTCGAACTCGAAGCTGAGCCCTGTGGCGGTAAGCGCCTTCGCCGCAGGCGAGAGCGGATCATAGGAATAGATGTGAGTCTGACCCGCCGCCGCCGGGAGCGGCAGGGCGGAAAGCAGAAGGCAGGCGGCGAGCGCCCCACGCGCAGTCGACATGAGGCGCTTTTCGCATGTCCTGAGGCGGTTTGGAACGGAGGCCGGCGTCGCAGCCGG
>CAZTMF010000743.1:0-1555 GCA_964614675.1 uncultured Caulobacteraceae bacterium
GGCGCCTTCGCCATGGGCGGCATGGCGGCCCAGATCCCGGTCAAGGGCGACCGTCAGGCCAACGAGGCCGCATTCGCCAAGGTGCGCGCCGACAAGGAACGCGAGGCTGCCGACGGCCACGACGGGACCTGGGTGGCCCACCCCGACATGGTGAAGCTGGCCACCGAAGTCTTCGACGAGCTGATGCGGGGGCCCAACCAGCTCAAGCGCCTGCGCCAGGACGTCAACGTCAGCCAGGCCGAGATGCTGAGGGTTCATGGCGGCGCCCGCACCGAGCGGGGCCTTCGCGAGAACATCCGCGTCGGGGTCCAGTACATCGAGGCGTGGCTGAGGGGTCGGGGCGCGGTGCCGCTCTACAATCTGATGGAGGACGCCGCGACGGCCGAGATCAGCCGGGCTCAGGTCTGGCAGTGGATCCGGCTGCGCGCGCCCCTCGACGACGGCCGCACCGTCACTCGCGGCCTGTTCGATCAGGTGCTGAACGACGAGATGACCACCCTGCGCCGGACCCTGGGCGAAGAGGTCTACGACCGGGGCCGCTTCCCCGAGGCGATCAAGCTGTTCGCCGACATGAGCCTGGCCGAGGAGTTCGAGGAGTTCCTCACCCTGCCGGCCTATCGGATGCTGGAGGACTAGTGGCTCCGGAAGCCGTCGCCGACGCGTCGGGCCGTGATATAGAGCCTGGATCGGGAGGGACGAGCCGCATGGCCGCAAAGCCGCGCGAAGTGATCCATAGGCACGCGCTGATCGTGCGCGTCACGCACTGGATCAACCTGCTCTGCGTGAGCCTTCTGCTGATGAGCGGGTTCCAGATCTTCAACGCCCACCGGGCCCTCTACTGGGGCAAGAAGGGCGCGGACTTCGATCCCCACTGGTTCGCGCTGCCGAACGGATTTCCGCACTGGGCGATCGTCCCCAGCTGGCAGGACCTGGGGACCGGCCGAGCCTGGCACTTCGCCTTCGCCTGGCTCTTCGTGATCAACGGCCTGATCTATCTGCTGTTCGGCCTGATCAGCGGCCACTTCTGGCGGGACTTCAGGCCCACGGCCGCGCAGATCCGCGGCATCGGCGGCACGATCCTCGACCACCTGCGCCTGAAATGGCCCAAGGGCGAGGAGGCCAAGCACTACAATGTGCTGCAGAAGTTCGCCTACATCGGCATCCTCATCGTGCTGCCCCTGATGGTGGCGACGGGCCTGACCATGTCGCCGGGAATGGACACCGCCGCGCCCTGGCTGCTCGATCTTTTCGGCGGACGACAGTCGGCGCGCAGCCTGCACTTCATCTTCGCCTGGAGCATCGTCGCCTTCGTGGTCATCCACGTGTTCGCAGCACTTGCGGCAGGGCCGATCAACGAGATCGGCTCGATGATCACCGGCCGTTACGCCGTCGAGCCCGAGCCAGAGCCTGAGGGGGACAAGCCATGAGCGACCTTGTCCGCCTGTCGCGGCGCACGGCCCTGATCGGGGCGGCGGGGGCCGGCGGCCTGATGCTGGCCGGCTGCGACCAGCTTTCCCGCAGTCGGAGCTTTGCGCGGGTGCTGCACACCGCCGAG
>CAZTMF010000744.1:0-1555 GCA_964614675.1 uncultured Caulobacteraceae bacterium
CGAGTGGTGGAGGGGGCGAGCCCCACGCACAGAATCGCAGCTGCGACTCCTGCGGACGGCAACCCGCCCCCTCCACCACCCGCTCTACGGCCCTACGGGCCTCGGCGTTCGGTCCCCCTCCCGCCATCGCTGCCGCGATGGGGGAGGTAGTTCGCCGGGATGAGCGGATGGGGAGAGCAGCGCAGCGAATCGTTGCTGCTGTCATGATCGGCCCATGCCGCCAACCAAAGAGCGACAGCCCCTCCACATCCCTTGCCCCGTCTGCGGCGGGCGGGACTGGCTGGCGCTCGACGACGTCCGCCCGGACCGGTCGGTGCGCACCGATGGCGGGATCGTCCCCGTCGCCCTGGGCAAATACCACTGCGCCGGCTGCGGCCTGGCCTATCGGCCCACGACCGAGCAGGACCTGACGGAGCTCTACAGCGAGAGCTACCAGCTCTACGCCAACCGGCCGGGCGCCGAGCAGTTCGACCGCGGGCGCTACGTGAACCTCGCGGGCGCGATCACAGGCGCCTGGGGCCGCGCCGAGCCTCCGCGGCGGGTGCTCGAGGTCGGCTGCGGCGATGGATCCCTGCTCGAGGCGGTGGCCCGGCGATGGCCCGGCGCGACCTGCATCGGCGTCGAGCCTTCGCTGACGGCCGTGGAGGCGGCGCAGGCCCGTGGGCGGAATGTCGTCCAGGGCGTCCTCGGCGAGACCCTGCCGTTAGGCGTCGCCAAAGGGGACTTCGACCTCATCTATACCGTGCACGTGATCGAGCACGTCTCCGACCCCGCCGCCTTCCTGAAGGCCGCCGCCGTTCTGACGAGGGATGGGGGCCGGATGGTCGTCACCTGTCCGGACGGCGCGGTTCCCCATGCCGAGCTCATCCACTCCGACCACCTCTATTCGATGACCCGGTCGCACCTCGCTCGGTTCGCCGCCATGGCCGGGCTCGACGTGCTCGAGCAGGGCGACTGCCCCGGCGGCGCCGGCGCGGAAGTCAGCCAGCTGATGATCTGCGCGCCCGGTAACGGGATACCTGGGGCCACCGCATGTACGGATGATCTACGGTGGCTGTACGACCGGCGGCAGGCCTATATCGCAGCGTGGAAGGGCCTGGAGGCCCGGCTCATGTCCGCGCTCGATCCGCACACGGAGCTCCACTGCTTCGGCGCCGGCGGCTGGGCGTCCAACATCGCCGGCTACTGTCCGGCGCTCTGGGACAAGGTGGTCGCCTGCGCGGTCGACGGCGGCGGCGACGCCGAGGTCCAGGGCAAGCCGATGGAGGACTATGCGGCGCTGGCGGGCCGGGGGATGCAGTTCGTCATCGCGGTCAATCCGGCCAGCCAGGCCAGGCTCGCCGAGCGTCTCACCCGCGACGGCCACCGCGTGCTGCCCTGGCCGCAAGTCCTCGCCATGTGATCGCCGGCGCCCGGAACGTGGTTAACAGCTCGTAGACCATTGGGGACCCACATTTGCCGGGTCGAATCGTCCAGGCCCTCATGTCCTTCCCAGCCGACCAGCCCCCTGCCGACGAGCTCGCTCTGGCCAGGGCCGAGCTGGCCATGGGCCAGG
>CAZTMF010000745.1:0-1544 GCA_964614675.1 uncultured Caulobacteraceae bacterium
TCCACGAGGGCGAAGGCGTCTCGGCGGCCGAGGTCATCATGACCCAGCTGCACGCCGGCGGGAAATTCGATCAGAACTCCTACAAGGTCTCCGGCGGCCTCCACGGCGTCGGCGTCTCTGTGGTCAACGCCCTGTCCGACTGGCTGAAGCTGGAGATCTGGCGAGCCGGCGAGACCCACGAGATGGAGTTCCGCAAGGGCGATCCGGTCGTTCCGCTGAAGGTCACCGGCCCCGCGCCCAAGCGCGCCGACGGCAGCCCGCTCACCGGCACCAGCGTCACCTTCATGCCGTCGCTCGAAACCTTCTCGGCCGTCGAGTTCGACCGCAAGACGCTCGAGCACCGGCTGCGCGAACTGGCGTTCCTGAATTCGGGCGTGACCATCCGATTCCGCGACCTCAGGGAAGCCAGCCCGTTCGAGGAGACCATGTCCTACGAAGGCGGCGTGGAAGCCTTCGTCCGGCACCTGGACAAGGCCAAGCAGCCCCTGATCAAGGCGCCGATCGTGGTTCGCGGCCGCCGCGAGAAGGTCGAGATCGACCTCGCCCTGTGGTGGAACGACGGCTACCACGAGAACATGCTGTGCTTCACCAACAACATCCCCCAGCGGGATGGAGGCACGCACCTGTCGGCGTTCCGGGCCGCCCTGACCCGGGTGATCACCAGCTATGCCGAGAGCTCGGGCATCTCCAAGAAGGAGAAGATCGGCGTCACCGGCGAGGACGCCCGCGAGGGCCTCACCTGCGTGCTGTCGGTGAAGGTCCCCGATCCCAAGTTCTCCAGCCAGACCAAGGACAAGCTGGTCTCCTCCGAAGTGCGGCCGGCGGTCGAAGGCCTGGTCGGCGAGGGCATCGCCCAATGGTTCGAGGAGAACCCGGCCGAGGCGCGGGCGGTGGTGCAGAAGATCGCCGAGGCCGCCATGGCCCGCGAGGCGGCCCGCAAGGCCCGCGAACTCAGCCGCCGCAAGTCGCCGCTCGACATCTCCAACTTGCCCGGCAAGCTGGCCGACTGTCAGGAGAAGGATCCGGCAAAGTCGGAGATCTTCCTGGTCGAGGGGGACTCGGCAGGCGGCTCGGCCAAGCAGGCCCGCAACCGCGAGAACCAAGCGGTTCTACCCCTGCGCGGCAAGATCCTGAACGTCGAGCGCGCGCGCTTCGACAAGATGCTGGTCTCGGAGCAGATCGGCACCCTGATCACGGCCCTGGGGGCCGGCATCGGCCGCGACGACTTCGACGCCGAGAAGGTCCGCTACCACAAGATCATCATCATGACGGACGCCGACGTCGACGGCGCCCACATCCGCACCCTGCTGCTCACCTTCTTCTATCGGCAGATGCCGGAGCTGATCGAGCGCGGCTATCTCTATATCGCCCAGCCGCCGCTCTATAAGGCGTCCAAGGGCAAGTCCTCGCGCTACCTCAAGGACGACACCGAGATGGAGGCCTTCCTCACCGAGGAGGGCACTGACGGCGCGGTGCTGGAGCTGTCCAGCGGCGAGCAGCGCTCGGGCCGCGACCTCCAGGACCTGGTGTCCAACTGCAAGACC
>CAZTMF010000746.1:0-1544 GCA_964614675.1 uncultured Caulobacteraceae bacterium
GCCGCCGACCTCGGCCGCGGGCCGGACGGACGCTGGTGGGTGCTGGACGACCGCACCCAGGCCCCTTCGGGCGCCGGCTATGCGCTGGAGAACCGGCTGGTGCTCAGCCGGGCCTATCCCAATCTCTACAACGCCATGAACGTCACCCGCCTGGCGCCCTTCTTCGAAGGGTTGCGCATGGGACTGGCGGCCAGCGCCGGCCGGTCCGATCCGCGCATCTGCCTTCTGACCCCCGGCCCGTTCAGCGAGACCTATTTCGAGCAGGCGCACCTGGCGCGCTATCTCGGCTTCCTGCTGGTCGAGGGCGACGACCTGATCGCGCGCGACGGCAAGGTCTATGTCCGCACCATCGCCGGCCTGAAGCGGGCCGACGTGATCCTGCGACGGGTCGATGCCGACTTCATCGATCCCCTGGAGCTGAACAGCGCCTCGCGGCTCGGGACGCCGGGGATGCTGGCGGCGATCCGGGCGGGCGGCGTGGCGGTGCTCAACATGCCCGGAACGGGGGTCCTGGAGTCCAAGGCCCTGCTGGGCTTCCTCCCCAACCTCTGCCGCCGCCTGCTCGGCGAGAAGCTCAAGCTGCCCAACGTCGCCACCTGGTGGTGCGGCCAGGCGCACGAGCGCGACATCGTCATGCGCAACCTGGGCGACCTGGCCGTCACGCGGGCGTTCAAGGGCCAGGGCCAGGACGGGGCCTTCTCCGAGCCCCGGCTGGTGGCCGACCTTTCGCCGGAAGAGCGCCGGGCCCTGGACCAGCGCCTGAACGACCGGCCCGGCGATTTCGTCGGCCAGGAGGTCGTCCAGCTGTCGACCATGCCGGTCCTGCGCGACGGCAGGCTGGAGCCCGCGCCGTTCGTCCTGCGGGTGTTCGCGGCGGCCACGCCCGACGGGATGAAGATCATGCCCGGCGGCTTCTGCCGCACCTCCGACCGGCTGGACGTGCGCGCCATCTCCATGGGCGAGGGCGCGCGGACGGCCGACGTCTGGGTGATCGACGACAAGCCCGTCGAGCGCGTCACCCTGCTCGCCAACAAGGACGAGGTGAACGTGCGCCGCATCCTGGGCCACCTGCCCAGCCGCGCGGCCGACAACCTGTTCTGGCTTGGCCGCTATACCGAGCGCGCCGAGGCCACCCTGCGCCTGGCGCGCAGCCTCTGCACCAGCCTGATGGATTCCGAGTCGGCGGTTCATGCCGCCGGCGAGACCCTGATCTGCCTGCAGCGGCTGCTGATCGACTGGGGCGCGCTGAAGGAAGAGGCTCTGGGGAGCCGTGCGCTCGACGCCGCGCGCGACACCCTCCATGACGCCGAGGCCTACGGGTCGGTGGTCCATCTGGTGCGGTCCGCCCGGCGCACGGCGGCCAGCATGCGCGAGCGGCTGTCCGCCGACTTCTGGTCCCTCCTGCTCGACCTGGAAAGCGAGCTCGCCGAAGGCGCCCAGCGGCCGCCGTCGGAGGCGGCGGTGCTGCGCCAGACCGAGAGCGCCCTGCAGATCCTGGCCGCGCTCTCGGGCCTGACCCAGGAGAACATGAACCGGGTCGCCGG
>CAZTMF010000747.1:0-1541 GCA_964614675.1 uncultured Caulobacteraceae bacterium
TTGATGATCTCGGGATGGGTCTGGCAGCAGCCGTGCGGCAGGTCCTTGTAGGTCTTCAGCGTGCCGTGCTTCAGCAGCTTGACCGTCAGCGGGCCCGCGTCCGCATAGGGCACGATCTGGTCGTCCTCACTGTGGATCACCAGCACCGGGACCTCGATCGCCTTCAGGTCCTCGGTGAAGTCGGTCTCCGAGAAGGCCTTGATGCACTCGTAGCCGGCCTTGACCCCGCCCATCATGCCCTGCCGCCACCAGTTGCGGATCAGGCCTTCCGACACCTTCGCGCCGGGACGGTTGAAGCCGTAGAAGGGGCCGGTCGGGATATCGAGATAGAGCTGGGCGCGGTTGGCGGCGAGCGCGGCGCGATACTGGTCGAAGGCCTCGATGGGCGTCCCGCCGGGGTTCGAGTCCTTCTTGACCATCACCGGCGGCACGGCGTCGATCAGCACGGCCTTGGCCACGCGTCCCGGCTCCGACCTGGCCACATAGCGCGCGACTTCTCCGCCGCCCGTCGAGTGGCCGATATGGATCGCGTTCCTGAGATCGAGCGCCGTGACCAGCGCCTGGACGTCGGCGACATAGGTGTCCATCTCGTTGCCGCCGTCGGTCTGGTCCGACCGGCCGTGGCCGCGGCGGTCGTGGGCGACGACGCGATAGCCTTCCGCCAGGAAGAACATCATCTGGTTGTCCCAGTCGTCGGCGCTCAGCGGCCAGCCGTGGTGGAACACGATCGGCTGCGCGCTGGTGGGTCCCCAATCCTTGTAGAAGATGTGGACGCCGTCCTTGGTGGTGATGAAAGTCATGGTGATGTCGCCCTTGGCCAGGGCGCCGGCCGGCAGGACCGGCGCTGGTCTCGTGAAGCAGCCGAACGGCGGGCGGCACAGGCGTCCGTCGAAAAATCCGGCCGGTCGCGATGACGGCCCGCCTCTAGCAATTTTCCGGGCGCCGGTCTTGGCGCGGCCAGATCAACTTTTCTGGATCACGGGTTTTCCTGATCACGAGCCCGGATCGCGTCAGCGAAGCCTGTTGAAACGGCGCCGACATTGACGGGGCCCCGGTCCGGTCAATACTGCGGGCCACAGCTAAGGTCGCCGCCGAGCCGGACGCGCGACCAACTGGAGGGGAAACGGCCATGCGGCAATCGAAGACGGCGGCGACCCATCGCGCCTCGTTGAAATCAGCGGCCATGGCGACATGCGCCCTGGCGCTCGTGACGGCGGCTGCGATCGGGGCCGCGCCGCAGGCGGCGCAGGCCGGCTGGCCTACGGTCAACGGCGTCGACAACCAGCGCTATTCGCCGCTGAAGCAGATCGACACCAAGACCATCTCCAAGCTGGGCGCCGCCCAGATCATCGACGGCATCGCGCCCAGCACGGCGCCCCGCAGCGTTCCGGTGGTCGACGGCGACCTGATGCTCATTCCGTCGGTCCGCTACGTCTACGGCGTCGATCTGGCGTCCGGGAAAGTCGCCTGGAGGGCGGATCCCGGGGCCAGCCCCTCGCGCGGCGGCCTGGCGGTGGGCGGCGGCATGGTCTTCATCGGCG
>CAZTMF010000748.1:0-1535 GCA_964614675.1 uncultured Caulobacteraceae bacterium
ATGGGCGTGCCGGTGGTGATCGAGACCGACTGCGAGCTCGACTACACCTTCCCCCGCTACAACCCCAATCCCGAAGACCATGAGATGCTGATGGCCATGGCGGAGGCGGTGCGCACGCACAAGGCCGACCTGGCGTTGGGTTTCGATGGCGACGGGGACCGCTGCGGGGTTGTCGATGACCAGGGTCGCGAGATCTTCGCCGACAAGATCGGCCTGATGCTGGCGCGAGACCTGTCGGCCCTGCATCCCAACTCCAGCTTCGTGGTCGACGTGAAGTCGACGGGCCTGTTCCTGACCGACGAGGTCCTGAAGGCCAACGGCGCCAGCACCGTCTATTGGAAGACCGGCCACAGCTACATCAAGCGCAAGACCGCCGAGATCGGCGCCCTGGCCGGGTTCGAGAAGTCGGGCCACTTCTTCTTCAACCCGCCGCACGGCCGCGGCTACGACGACGGCCTGGTCGCCGCGGCGGCGATCCTGTCCATGCTGGACCGCAACCCCGACAAGTCGCTGTCACAGCTGCACGACGCCCTGCCCAAGGCCTACACCTCGCTCACCATGTCGCCGCACTGCGCCGACGAGACCAAGTACGGCGTGGTCGAGAAGATCGTGCGGGAATACGAGGCGCTGGCGGCCGGCAAAGGCAGGATCCTGGGCCGCGGCATCGCCAGCGTCCTGACCGTCAACGGCGTTCGCGTGACGCTGGAGGATGGGTCGTGGCTTCTGGTCCGCGCCTCATCCAACAAGCCCGAACTGGTGGTGGTGGTCGAGAGCGTGAGTTCGGACGACGACATGCGCGCCCTGTTCCGCGACGAGGTGAAGCCCAGGCTGGCGCACCACCCCGAAGTCGGCGCCTACAACCAGGAGATCTGAGGGCATGCCCTGATGAAGGTCGCGATGATCGGGGTCGGCTACGTCGGCCTGGTGTCCGGCGCCTGTTTCGCCGACTTCGGCCACGACGTCTGCTGCGTCGACAAGGACCAGCGCAAGATCGACGCCCTGGAGCAGGGGCGGCTGCCGATCTACGAGCCGGGCCTGGACGACCTCGTCGCCCGCAACGTTCGCGAGGGACGGCTCAGCTTCCAATGTGAGGCCGCCGATGCGATCGCCCAGGCGGACGCGGTGTTCATCGCCGTGGGCACGCCCTCGCGGCGCGGCGACGGCCACGCCGACCTGTCCTACGTGTATGCCGCCGCCGAGCAGGTCGCGAAGGCGCTGACCGGCTATGCGGTGATCGTCACCAAATCCACCGTCCCCGTCGGCACCGGCGACGAGATCGAGCGGATCATCCGAGCCGCTCGGCCGGACGCCGAATTCGCAGTGGTCTCCAATCCGGAGTTCCTGCGCGAGGGCGCGGCCATCAACGACTTCAAGCGGCCCGATCGGGTGGTGGTGGGCACCGACGACGAGCGGGCGCGGGACGTGATGCGCGAGCTCTACCGCCCGCTCTTCCTGAACGAGACGCCGATTCTGTTCGTCAGCCGGCGCACCTCGGAGCTGACCAAGTACGCGGCCAACGCCTTCCTGGCGATGAA
>CAZTMF010000749.1:0-1535 GCA_964614675.1 uncultured Caulobacteraceae bacterium
TCCACTTCGACACCCCCGAGGCGAAGAACAACATGTTCCCCTTCTTCCCCGACATTCATGGAGCCCCCTTCAACGGCCCTGAATCCGCTTCGCACCTGACCCGCTGGACCGTCGACATGGACTCCAACTCCGGCGAGTTCGAGAGCCGCGAACGGCTGGCCGATTTCTGCGGCGAGTTCCCGCGCATGGACGAGCGCTACAACACCGAGCACTACCGCCACGGCTGGATGCTCGGCATGGGCATGGGACCGGGCTCGCGGGCCTCCCTCGGCCACGTCGACGCCTCGACCGGCAAGTCCAAGGTCTGGCAGGCCGGCGAAAGGCGGGCGCTGCAGGAGCCCTGCTTCATCCCCAAGTCCAAGGACGCGCCCGAGGGCGAGGGCTATGTCGTGCAGATCCAGCAGCACCACGACGACGGCAAGTCCGACCTCCTGCTGTTCGACGCCCAGCACGTGGACGAGGGCCCGATGGCCACCATCCACCTGCCGCTGCGCATGCGCTTCGGCCTGCACGGCAACTGGGTCCCGGGCGACGATCTGGCCAAGGCGAAGCGGAAGACGGCGGATAAGGTCGCCGCCTAAGCTCGAACTTTTGACGTGGCCCTTTCTTCCTCCCTCCCCCCTCGAGGGGGAGGGATCGAGGGAGGGGGGCCGAAGGCCATCTCCGCTCGGAAAACGGCGCTGCTCGCAGCTGAGAAGCTCGCGCGGCCCCCCGCCCCTGACCCCTCCCCCTCGAGGGGGGAGGGGAATTAGAGTTGAGCCCCCAGCGCCTCCGCCAGCCCGCCGCGCGGCTGCACGCTGACGTCCGACAGCCCCAGCCAGCCCGCCATCAGCTTGAGCTCCTCGGCCAGCCGTGCGGGCGTCTCTGCCGTCGCGCCCGGCTCTGCATGCGCCGCCTGGACCAGCAGCACGCCGGCCTTCCGGTCGGCCTTGAGGTCCACCCTGGCCGTGATCGCCTCACCCTCCAGGAACGGCAGCACGTAGTAGCCGTGCTCGCGCTTGTGGGCCGGGGTGTAGATGCCGATCCGGTACCTCAGGCCGAACAGCCGCTCGGTGCGGTCGCGGAACCAGATCAGGTTGTCGAACGGCGACAGCAGCGCCCGGCCCGTGGCCTTGCGCGGACGGCGGGCGGCAGAGTCCAGATAGGCGCCGCTGCGCCAGCCCTTGACCGTCACGGGCAGGAGATCACCGGCCTCGACCAGTTCGGCGACACGCGCCTTGAAGCCCTCCACCGGCATGCGGAAGTAGTCCTTGAGGTCGAGCTCGGTCGCGACGCCCATGGCGGCGGCGGCGTAGCGGATCAGCTGGCGCTGGGCCTCCTCGCGCGGCGGAGTCGGTGCGCTCAGGACGGCCCGCGGCAGCACCTTCTCGGGCAGGCCGTAGACCCGCTCGAAGGTCCCCCGGCGGGTCGCGGTGGTCAGTTCGCCGGCCCAGAACAGGCATTCCAGGGCGCGCTTGGAGTCGCTCCAGCCCCACCAGCCGCCCTGGCGCTTCTCGCCGATCTCCAGCTCGCCGGCCGACATGGGCCCGCGGTCG
>CAZTMF010000750.1:0-1532 GCA_964614675.1 uncultured Caulobacteraceae bacterium
TTGGTCCAGGCGAAGTCCTTGATGGTGCCGGCGAGCTTCAGCTCCTTGTCCCGGTCGAACATCGCATAGGAGTGGTGGGCCAGGGCCGGGCCGGCCAGGCCGATCAGGGCCGCGGCGGTGAAGGCCGTCAGAGAGGGTCTCACAGGGTGCTCTCCCAGGTTCTCTTGTCGAGTCGAGGGCGACCGCCTCGTCAGGGATACTGATATTGCGTCCCGGCCCGATCGCCAAGCCCAGCTGGGCCTTGCCGGTCGCGGCCGATCGACAGGGACCCTGCCCTAAATGGCTTGCCGCGTCGCGCATGCGCGACGACAGTGGTCTCAAAGCATGCGCTCGGGGAGGAGCCAGCCGATGATCATCGAAACAGCCAGCGTCGCTGCGCCCGGAGTTCCTCCGCCGACGGGAGGGCCAAAAGGCCCGCCTGGCGCGGAGTGGCCAAGCGCCCGCGTCGCCTACTACACGATGTTCGTCCTGATCCTCTCGACCACTTTCGCCCAACTGGACATCGCCATCGTCCCCTACCTGGGCCCGGGGATCAAAACGGACCTGCACCTGACGGATGCGGGCTTCAGCCTGATGGTCGGGGGGGCCTTCGGCCTGTTCTACACCCTCGTGGGAATCCCCGTCGCCTGGTTCCTCGACCGCACGAGCCGCAAGCGCCTGCTGGCCCTGGCGATCACGGTCTGGAGCATCGGCTCGACGCTCTCGGGTATGGCGCAGAACTACACCCAGCTCTTCCTGTCCCGGTTCCTGGTCGGTGCGGGCGAGGCGGTGAACGGCCCCGCCGCCTATTCGATCACCTCCGACCTCTTTCCCCGCGAGCGTATGCCCCGGGCCATTGCGATCCTGCAGATCGGCTCGGTGGCCGGGCCGGCGCTCACCGCCCTGATCAGCGCCTTCGTGCTCACGGCCTTCCTGCACATGAAGCCGGTCCACGTTCCGTTCGGGCTTATCCGCGGCTGGCAGCTGATCTTCATGATCGTAGGGCTGCCCGGCGTGCTGGTCTCGCTGTTGATGGCCTTCACCATGAAGGAGCCCGTCCGTCACACCATCCCTGGCCAGGTCTCGGGCGTCGCCACGGCCCCGACGAACCTCGGGGCCGGGATCGTATCGGTATTCCGGGACTACGGCCTGGCGCTTGGCTATCTGATCCGGAACTGGAAGGTGTTCGGCCCGATGTTCGCCAGCCTTTTGGTCGGCTCGCTGGGCTCTGGCTTCCTCTCCTTCACCGCCATCTTCTACGGACGCGTCTTCGGCTGGGACCCCGCCAAGCTCGCCCGCCTTCAGCTCATCCCGACCTTCATCATGATGCCGCTGGGCCTCGTCATCGGCGCGGCCCTGGCCGAATACCTGGCCAGGAAGGGCCGCAGCGACGCGGCCCTGCTGACCCAGATCATCTCGCGGCTGGTGGCGACGGCGGGGATCTTCTGGCCGCTGATGCCCAACCCCTGGCTCGCCTGGGGCATGGGAACGCTGGCGCTGTTCAGCCTGGGCATGGGCGGCCCCTCCCAGAACGCCGCCTTCCAGATCGTCAC
>CAZTMF010000751.1:0-1532 GCA_964614675.1 uncultured Caulobacteraceae bacterium
TTCATCGCCCTGCCGCAGATCTGGCTGTTCCAGATCTTCCTGGCCCTGGCCGCGCCCCTGGTCGACCTGGCGGTGGTCTACAGTCTGGGCGCGGCGCTGTTGGACAAGATGTTCCACCCGGTCGAGTGGTCGCCGGACAAGCTGACCCAGTCGCTGCTCTATTGGGCGGCCTTCATCCTGGTGGACCTGTCGGCCTGCGCGCTGGGCATGGCGCTGGAGCGGCGGGCCCCTTGGAAGGACCTGATCTGGATCCCGGTGCAGCGCTTCGGCTACCGCCAGCTGATGTACTATGTGGTGATCAAGTCGGTGCTGACCGCCGTCCGGGGCCCCTTGGTCGGCTGGAACAAGCTCGAGCGCCGGGCCACGGCGGAGATGGAAACGGCCGCCTGAACCGCCGACACAGCCGCGGAACGTCGAATTCCGGGGCGCCGCCGCCACTTGGTTGCGGCGCACAAGTCCGGTCCCTATAAGCTGCGCGCCTGCCCCCCGGCGCGGTGAGTCGCCGCGCTCCATCCAGGCGCATCGATGGACATCCACGAACATCAGGCCAAGGCCGTCCTGAAGGAATTCGGCCTGCCGGTGCCGAGAGGCTTGCCGGCGTTTTCAGTCGAGGACGCTGTGCGCGCCGCCCAGGAGCTGGGCGGACCGGTCTGGGTGGTGAAGGCCCAGATCCACGCCGGCGGCCGCGGCAAGGGCGGCGGGGTCAAGGTGGTCAAGTCCATCGACGACGTCCGCGCCGAGGCCCAGCGAATGCTGGGCATGACCCTGGTCACCCACCAGACCGGCCCAAGGGGCCGGGTCGTGCATCGGCTCTATGTCGAGGAAGGCGCCTCGATCGCGCGGGAGCTCTATCTGTCGATGCTGGTCGACCGCGAGACCTCGCGGGTGGCGGTGGTTGCCTCCACCGAAGGCGGCATGGACATCGAGGAGGTCGCGCGCACCGCGCCCGACAAGATCGTCAGCTTCTCGATCGATCCGGCCACCGGGGTCTTTCCGCACCACGGCCTGCACCTGGCCAAGGCGCTGAAGCTCGAGGGAAATGCGGCGAAACAGGCCCGGCCGCTGCTGGCCAACCTCTACAAGGCGTTCACCTCCAAGGACATGAGCCTCTTGGAGATCAACCCGCTGATCGTCACCGGCGACGGGGATCTCCGGCTGCTCGACGCCAAGGTGTCGTTCGACGACAACGCCCTCTATCGCCACGACGACGTCAGGGCCCTGCGCGACATCTCTGAGGAGGACCCCAAGGAGATCGAGGCCTCCAACTACGACCTCAGCTACATCGCCCTGGAAGGCGAGATCGGCTGCATGGTCAACGGGGCGGGCCTGGCCATGGCCACCATGGACATCATCAAGCTCTACGGCGCCGAACCGGCCAATTTCCTCGACGTCGGCGGCGGAGCGTCCAAGGAGAAGGTGACGGCCGCCTTCAAGATCATCACCGCCGACCCGAATGTGAAGGGCATACTGGTCAACATCTTCGGCGGCATCATGCGTTGCGACATCATCGCCGAGGGCGTGGTCGCGGCGGT
>CAZTMF010000752.1:0-1525 GCA_964614675.1 uncultured Caulobacteraceae bacterium
ACCACCCCGCCCAACCTGCAGGTCGGGGTGGCCTATGGCCTCGGCAAGGACGACGCCTATTTCGACGATATGCGGGCGATGTACGCGCGTTCGCGCGACCGGCTGGCGACGGGCCTCACCCAGGAGGGCTTCGCCGTGATCCCGAGCGAGGGAACCTATTTCCTCAACATCGACCTGGCCGCCTCGGGGCTGAACCTCGACGACGAGACCTTCTGCAAGCGCGCCGTGGTCGAGGCGGGCGTGGCCGCGATCCCGGTCTCGGCGTTCTATGAATCCGATCCGGTGCGCAATGTCGTGCGCCTGTGCTTCGCCAAGCGTGATCAGACCATAGACCTGGGAATCGAACGGCTGGCGAAGGCGCGGCGCATGCTCTAGCGCAGGGCGTGGAGAGAACTGCCCATGGCTTTGAAACGACTGATCCTATCGGCTCTGGCCCTGGCGATGCTGGGGACGACGCCGGCGGCGGCGCAGACGGTCCACGCCCGGGTCCGCGCCCGGCCGCCGGCCCGCGCCGCGGCCGAGCGGGAGTGTGGCGACGGCTGCCTCAAGGGGTTCGCCTCCGACTACATGGACGCCCTGGCGGCGCAGGACCCTGGGCGCCTGGAGTTCGCGCCCGACGTCCGCTTCACCGAGAACACCCGTCCCCTGAAGTTGGGCGACGGCCTCTGGGGCACCGTCACCGCGGTCGGCTCCTACAGGCACTACTTCACCGATCCCGTGACCGGCGAGGTGGGACTGTTTTCGACGGTTGAGGAACAGGGCGTGCCAGCGTTGTTCGTGCTGAGGCTGAAGGTCCAGAACTTCAAGATCGGCGAGGTCGAGACCATCGTGGTCCGCAAGCAGGACATGGGGTCGTTCCTGAACACCAACCGCCTGCCGAAGCCGATCTGGGAGGGGGTCACGCCGCCCGAGGAGAGGATCAGCCGCGACGCCCTGGTGAAGGTCGCAGATTCCTATTTCGACGCCCTGGTGCAGGGCTCGGGCGACGCCGCGCCCTTCGACGACGACTGTGTGCGTGTGGAGAACGGGGTCCAGACCGTCCACAACCCCTCAGCCAAGCCCGCCCCGGACGCCCGGGACGGCTTCAATCCGGGTGCGATGACCTGCAAGGATCAGATCGACACCAAGATATTTTCCTACATCAGCCGCATCGAGCCACGCCGCTATCTGGTGGTGGACGAGCCCCACCAGTCGGTGCTGGCGATCGTGATGTTCCACCACAACGGCCGGACCACCTCGGTCGAGACGCCGAACAACGGGACCTACCACATGCCGGCGGCGGCGCTTCGACCCTTCGACGTGGTGATCGGCGAGGCGTTCCGGATCAAGGACGGCAAGATCCGCGAGGTCGAGGCCGTGATGACCAGCCTGCCCTACGGCTCCGACCTCGGCTGGGAGAAGCGCTAGGGTCGGCGCGGCGAAGCGCCTGCCGGTGACGCCCAGGAGACTCAGGCGGGCGGCTGGCCCTCGGGCGCGCCGCGGCCGAGCCGGTCGGGCAGGGGCTGTCCGTTGGGCGTGAACTCCA
>CAZTMF010000753.1:0-1523 GCA_964614675.1 uncultured Caulobacteraceae bacterium
CTGACCCGGATCAGCCTCTACGTGCTGCTGCCCCTGTCGATCGTGATCGCCCTGACCTTCGTGGCGCTGGGCGAGCCCCAGACCATCACGGCCAACGCAGTCGCCCACACGATCGAAGGCGCCAAGCAGACCATCTCGCTCTACCCGACGGCCAGCCAGGAAGCGATCAAGCAGCTCGGCACCAACGGCGGGGGCATCTTCAACGCCAACTCGGCCCACCCGTTCGAAAACCCGAACCCGATCACCAACCTGATCGAGATCATCGAGATGAACGTGCTGGGCTACGCCTGCGTCATCGCCTTCGGAAAGATCGTGCTGGCCCGCAAGGACGCGCGCGCCCTGGTCGCCGTGATGGCGCTGTTCGTTCTGGGCTGCTCGTCGCTGCTCTATTGGTCTGAGACCCAGCCGGCGCCGGCCATGGCGGCCGTGCACGCCGCCACCAACGTCAATATGGAAGGCAAGGAAGTCCGCTTCGGCGCCCCCTCGACCGCGACGTGGGTGGCCGCAACCACCGGCGCCTCGGACGGCGGCGTCAACGCCATGCACGACAGCCTGATGCCCTTGGGCGGCGGGGCTGCGATGTTCATGATCGAATTGGGCGAGATCGTCCCTGGCGGCGTGGGCTCGGGCCTCTATGGCATGATCGTCATGGCCCTGATCGCTGTCTTCGTGGCCGGCCTGATGGTCGGACGCACGCCCGAGTACCTGGGCAAGAAGGTCGAGTCCCGGGAGGTGAAGTTCGCCATGCTGGCGGTCTTGATCCTGCCGCTCTCGATCCTGGGCTTCTCCGCCGTCGCCGCGGTGCTGCCGACCGCCCTGAAGGGTCTCGAGAATTCCGGCCCCCACGGCCTCTCGGAGATCCTCTACGCCTACTCCTCGGCGACCGGGAACAACGGCTCGGCCTTCGCGGGTCTCTCGGCCAATGTTCCCTACTGGAACACGACGCTCGGCATTGCGATGCTGCTCGGCCGGTTCGCCTACATGGTGCCCGTGCTGGCCATCGCCGGCTCGATCGCCGCCAAGCCCAAGCTGGCCGCCTCGACGGGAACCTTCCCGACCGACGGCCCGCTCTTCATCGGCCTCCTGATCGGGGTGATCCTGATCATGGGCGGCCTGCAATTCTTCCCTGCCCTCGCGCTCGGCCCGATCGTGGAGCACTTCCAAGTGCTGCACGCCGTGGCCGGCCGCTGAGCCCTCTTCGGAGCCTCACACCATGACCGCGACATCCGCCCATCTGGGCGACCGGCGGCGCTCCACCATCGCCGGGGCGACCTTTTCCTCGAGTATCGTCAGCCGGGCGATCAAGGACGCCTTCGTCAAGCTGGATCCGCGTCACCTGGCCAAGAACCCGGTGATCCTGACCACCGAGGTGGTGGCCGCCCTGGCGACCATCTCCGCCATCGCCGCCTTCCAGTCGGGGACCAATCCCTGGTTTGCGGTGCAGATCGCGCTGTGGCTCTGGATCACGGTGCTGTTCGCCAACTTCGCCGAGAGCATCGCCGAAGGCCGCGGCAAGGCGGCGG
>CAZTMF010000754.1:0-1514 GCA_964614675.1 uncultured Caulobacteraceae bacterium
TCAACATCGGCTCGATCAACGGCCAGGGCGGCCAGTACGGCCAGGTCAACTACGCCGCCGCCAAGTCCGGCATCCACGGCTTCACCAAGGCCCTGGCCCAGGAGGGCGCCCGCTACGGCGTCACCGTCAACGCCCTGGCCCCCGGCTATATCGACACCGACATGGTGGCCGCCGTGCCGGCCGACGTGCTGGAGAAGATCGTCGCCCGCGTCCCGGTCGGCCGCCTGGGCCAGGCCGAGGAGATCGCCCGCGGCGTGGCCTTCCTGTGCGCCGAGGACGCCGGCTTCGTCACCGGCTCGACCCTCTCGATCAACGGCGGCCAACACATGTACTGAGGCCCGGTCCTGGAGAGGGAGGGCATCATCATGAGCGAAACCGACGAGCGCACGAGGCTGCTGGGCCTGATCACCGGCGCCTGGCCGGTGCAGGTGATCCATGTCGCGGCCAGGCTCCGTCTTCCGGACCTGATGGCCGGGGGCGAGACCTCCTCGTCCGCGCTCGCCCAGGCGACCGGCTCTCACCCGCGGACGCTGCGGCGGCTGCTGCGGGCCATGGCGGCGCTGGGCCTTTGCCGCCAGACCGACGAGGATCGCTTCGAGCTCACCGCGGCCGGTGGCTTCCTGCGCGCGGACGCGGAGGACTCGGTGCGCGGGGTGGCGCTTCACTACGGGGAGCGGATCTGGGGCGCGATGAGCCAGCTCGACCAGTCGGTGAAGACCGGCCGGCCCTGGCGCATCTCCGGCGCGTCGGGGTTCGAACATATGGCCTCCGACCCCGGCCAGATGGCCATGTTCCACCAGTCCATGGCCGACCGGACGGCCCCGTTCGCCCGCGACCTCGGCGCGGCCTATGACTTCGGCCGGTTCCGCACCCTGATGGACGTGGGCGGCAGCTACGGCGCCCTGCTGGCGGCGATCCTGAAGGCGCAGCCCCGGCTGACCGGCCAGGTGTTCGACCTGCCCGCCCTGAAGGACGCGTCCAGCGCCTATCTCGAGCGGATGGGCGTGGCGGACCGCGCGCGCTTCACCGGCGGCAGCTTCTTCGACTCCGTACCCGAGGGGGCGGACGCCTATATGCTGAAGTCGATCATCCACGACTGGGACGACGACGAGGCGGTCCATATCCTCGCCAATTGCGCCGCCGCGGCCGGAGCCGGGGGACGGGTGCTGGTCATCGACCGGATCGCGCCCGAACTCGCTGGCGATGATCCGGTGGACGTCGTCACCTTCCAGGGCGACATGATGATGCTCACCGCGAACGGCGGGATGGAGCGGACTTTAGCTGAATTCGAAGCGCTTTACGCACGCGCCGGGCTGGCGCTCCAAAGCGTGACTCAAACCGCTTCCGGGTTTGCGGTGATGGAGACCACCGCCGTCCGGTGATGAGCTAATGGACGTGCTCCGGTTCGGCCGCATGAGCGGTGTGACCGGTAGGCTCCTTATGCTCGTCGTGGTCGTGATCGTCGCCGTGCTCGGCCTCGGCGGCCGGCTCCGGGTGTGAAAGCTCCGCCTGCA
>CAZTMF010000755.1:0-1511 GCA_964614675.1 uncultured Caulobacteraceae bacterium
GCGCCAGCGGCAGGCTGAACAGGGTGTAGAAGACCGCAAAGCCCAGGCCCTGGATGAGTCCGAGCTGAGTGTCGGAAAGGTGCAGGTCCACCTTGAACCGGGGCGCCGTCGCGGCGATCCCCTGCCGGTCGGCCAGATTCAGGATGTTGATCACCAAGAGGAGGGCCAGCATCCAGACGCGATAGCCCTTGCCGAACCGCGCGCTCGCGGCGGCCTCGGGTTGGCTCGCGGCCGGGGCCACGGCGCTCTCGGCAGTGCTCATCGAAATCCTCCCGCGCCTCTGACCGAGCGCTGGGCTCAATCAGTCCCGGCAAACAGGGAGACTGTCAAATGCGTCTGAGGGTCACTCTCATTACGTCGTGGCCCGGCTCGACCGGGCCATCCAAGCGGAGGCGCCGCTTGGGTCACCCGCTTGAAGCGTGTGAAGACGGAATGAAGAGGATCAGGCGGCTCTGTGGATCACCGGGTCCCCGCCGCGCTTGACGCGGATGCTCGAGATCAGCCCGTCCCTGAGTTCGTAGCTCACCAGCACCCGCACCTCGATGTAGTCGCCCGTCTTCAGAGCCCCGACCACGAAGTCCGGCGCGTCCTGGATCGCCGTGAAGCGGCTGGTGGCGTCCAGGAAGATGCTCGCATCGTCCATCCTGACCTCGTTGATGGTCAGATGTTCGCGCACCCTCTCGAACATCGGCCGGTAGAAGCCGACGATGCCGTCCCGCCCATGGATCGGCGGCACCGAGCCCAGGTCCAGGAACACGTCGTCGGTGTAGTAGCGAGGGAAGATGTCGAAATCGGCGTTCGAGAAGGCGCGGGTGTAGGCGAAGAAGGCCTGGCGCTGCTCCAGCGAGCCCCCGAGCCGGAACTGGGGCTTTGAAACGCCCGTCTCCGGCGGCCAGGTCATGGACTTCAGATAGGCCACCTTGCCGTCCCTGAGCGTGTATTGGACGAAGAACTTCACCGTCGTGAACTCGCCGGTCTTGAGGGCCGCGAACTGGAAGTCCGGCCGGTCGCGCGTGGCGGTGAAGTCCATGTCGATCTCGGCGAAGATGTGCTCGCCGTCTTCCATCACGACCTTGGGCCGCATGGTCTCGAGGATCCCGTCGTGGGCCCAGTCGAGGAATTCCTGCATCCCCTTGTGGCCGACCATCAGCCTGGGGCCGCTCTGCATCACGCAGTCCTCGGTCCAGAAGTCGCGCAATAGGCCCGCGTCGTCGTAGCGGTTGAAGGCGTCCATGTAGTCGATGAAGCGCATGGTCTTCCCCTCCCCGTTCAAACCAGCCCCGAGGGCTTGACCAGCGAGCCATCGGCCCAGCTGCCGTGATAGGCCGGCTTGAGATGCACCGGCAGCTTGATGGTGGCGATTGGCCCCTTGGCGATGGCCGTCGCATCGAACAAGTTCAGCTCGGTCAAGAGGGTGGCGCCGTCGGTGGCCGCCTGCACGACCCAGCCGTCGCCCTCGGCCGCATCCGGCCGGCGCGGGATGAAGCAGGGCTCCTGCACGGGCTTGGTCG
>CAZTMF010000756.1:0-1503 GCA_964614675.1 uncultured Caulobacteraceae bacterium
GCCGAGCGCTATGCGCTGGAACCGCAATTCGTGGTCAAGGTCGATCCGGCGCTGGGCCTGCTGGGCGTGCTCCTGGAGCCGACCAGCGTGGTAGCCAAGGCCTGGGACCACACCCTGCGCATCGGATCGCGCAGCCGCACTTGGGCGCCCCAGAAGGTGCTGGTCACCGGCGCGGGGCCGGTTGGGCTCCTCGCCGCCATGATCGGCCGGCAGAAGGGCCTGGAAGTCCACGTCCTGGATCGGGTGACCTCGGGGCCCAAGCCCGGGTTGGTCGGCGATCTCGGCGCGACCTATCACGCCGAGGGGCCCTCGGTGATCGAAGCCCTGAAGCCGGACGTGATCATCGAGTGCACCGGCGCCGACGCCTTGGTGATGCAGGCGATCACCTCGGCGGGCAGCGACAGCGTGGTCTGTCTGGCCGGCGTCTCCAGCGGTGGGCGCAAGGTCGATTTCGACATCGGGCGCTGGGGCCGCAACACCGTCCTCGGCAACGACGTGGTGTTCGGCAGCGTCAACGCCAACCGCTCCCACTACGAGGCCGCCGCCCAAGCCCTGGCCAAGGCCGACAAGGACTGGCTCTCGCGCGTGATCTCGCGGCGGGTGCCTTTGCAGAGTTGGCGCGAGGCCTTCACGCGCCAGCCCGACGACGTGAAGGTGGTCGTCGAGTTCGGTGGAGAAGCCAGCTGATGCCGGCCCGCATCGAGGACTACGCCCTGATCGGCGACTGCGAGGCCGCCGCCCTGGTGGCGCGGGACGGCTCGATCGACTGGCTCTGCTGGCCCAGATTCGATTCCGACGCCTGCTTCGCCGCCCTGCTGGGCGACTCCCGCAACGGCCGTTGGAAGATCGCGCCGGCCGATCCGGAAGCGCTAATCACGCGGCGATACCTGCCCGACACCCTGGTCCTGGAGACTACCTTCAAGACCCCGACGGGCGCCGTGCGCATGCTCGACTTCATGCCGCCCCGCGGAAAGGCGTCCGACATCGTCCGCCTGGCCATGTGCACGGCCGGCGAGGTCGATATGCGGATGGAGCTGGTCCTCCGCTTCGGCTACGGGACCACCGTGCCCTGGGTGACGCGGCTCGACGAGCACACCCAGCGGGCCATCGCCGGTCCGGACATGACCGTGCTGAGGACGCCGGTCGAGTTTCGCGGCGAAAACATGACCACGGTGGCCGACTTCACCCTGCGCCAGGGCGAAACCGTCCCGTTCGTCCTGACCTATGGCCCCTCCCACCTGCCGCCGCCCGACCCGATCGATTCCTGGGAGGCGCTGCAGGACACCGAGCGGTTCTGGACCGAATGGGCGGCCACGACCCGGATCGAGGGGCCCTACGCCGAGCCGGTCCAGCGGTCGCTGCTGACCCTGAAGGCCCTGACCTATGCGCCGACCGGCGGCCTGATCGCCGCGCCCACCACCTCCCTGCCCGAGCAGTTTGGCGGTCCACGCAACTGGGACTACCGCTACTGCTGGATCCGCGACGCCACCCTGACCCTGCTGG
>CAZTMF010000757.1:0-1502 GCA_964614675.1 uncultured Caulobacteraceae bacterium
CGGCCTCGGGCACGAGCTCGCTGGACAACATCGGCAAGTCGACGATCAAGGGCTTCGAGGCGCAGATCGAGGGCCAGTTCGGCGGGCTGCGGATCGACGCGGGCGGCGCCTATGTGAACTCGAAGCTGGGCGCGATCAGCCTGGTCAATACGCGCCTGATCCCTGGTGGAGGAGCCATCAATCTCGGGCCGCAGTGCGGGCCGGGCGTACCTCCGCCTCCCGCCTGCTTCGACTACAGCCCCTTCGTCGTCAGCGTGAACGGCAAGGCCAATCCGTATTCCCCCGCCTGGACCTTCAACGCGGGCGTCGAATACCGCTTCGAACTCGGCGGCGGAGCGACCCTGACGCCGCGGATCAACTACGCCTATGTCGGCTCGCAATGGACCACGCTCATCGAGGTGGTCCCAACCGATCTTCTGCCGTCCTATCACCTCTGGAACGCCAGCCTGACCTACGCCAGGGGCGACTGGCGCGTGCAGGGCTTCGTCAACAACCTGGCCAACACGACCTATGCCACCGGGCAGTTCGGCAACAACGAGTTCTTCGGCAACCCGCGACAGTTCGGGGTGCGGGTGTCGCGCACCTTCTGAGCCCATGACGACGGGACTGGGTTCCGTCGGCGAGGAGCCTCCTGAGGGCCCGCCCGCCTTGCATCGGGCGGGCCCTATTTTTCTGGAGGAACGTCCGGCCGCCAGGCTCGCGCCGGGCCATGGACGCAGCGCTTAGTCTCTGGACAGGCGAGGGATGCGCGAGGCACGGTCGGGCAGGGAGGAGGCGCGATGCGCACCGGTGAGGAATACCGCTCGAGCCTGAGGGACGGCCGCGACATCTGGATCCTGGGCGAAGGCCGCGTCGACGACGTGACCACCCATCCAGCCACCCGCGGCATGGCGGACGCCTATGCTGATTGGTACGACCGGCACGCCGATCCGGCGTGGTCCGACACGCTCCTTACGCCTCCGGACGGGAAGGGCGCCCACCGTCCCCTCGCGTTCGAGGTTCCCGCTACTGTGGAAGATCTGCGCCGCCTCGGGCGGGCGATCTCGGCCGTCTCGTTCCTGACCGGCGGCAATATGACCCATACGCCGGGTTACGGTCATCTGATCGCGCTTGGCCTGCTGGACACCCTCAAGGCGATGGACCTTTCGGCCTCGGAGATCGCCAACGCGGCGGCCTATCGCGACGATCTTGCGCGGACCGGCCGGTTCCTGACCTTCTCGGCTGGCGGCGCCCCCATCGGTTTCCGCTATCGGCCGGACGAGGCCGAGCGCGCAGCGATCAAGGTGGTGCGCGAGCGCGACGACGGCCTGGTGATCTCCGGCAAGGTGGGGATGCACACGTCCTCGCCGTTCGCCGACGACGTCTTCGTTTCCGGCGCCGCCAAGCGCGGGCCCGACGACCAGCGCTGCACTTGGGTCGTCATCCCCGTGGGCGCGCCGGGCGTGCGGGTCGTCGCGCGCAAGATCGCGGCCCGCTATCCCGATCCCGAGGTCGCGCCGCTC
>CAZTMF010000758.1:0-1500 GCA_964614675.1 uncultured Caulobacteraceae bacterium
TCTTCGCCCAGCCGGCCATGGATCCGCATCGCGGCGAGGAGATCGCGCCGGGCCCCGCCGTGCAGACCGACGCCGAGCTCGACGCCTATGTCGCCGGCGCCGGCTCGACCATCTTCCACCCGGTCGGAACCTGCCGCATGGGCGTGGACGAGGCCTCTGTTGTGGACGAGCAGCTGCGCGTCCGCGGGATCCAGGGCCTGCGGGTGGTCGACGCCTCGGTGATGCCCAAGCTGGTCAGCTCCAACACCCACGCCCCCACGGTGATGATCGCCGAGAAGGCCGCCGCCTATATCCTGGACGCACGGGTCAGCCCCCCAATGGTCGTGACCGAATGAAATCCAAGACGTTACGATGGCTCGGGGCCCTCCTGGCGCTCGCCGCTGTCGCGACTGTCGCCGTGATCGCCACGTTGTTTTGGGTCTGGTTGGCCCAATACGATCGGGCTCCCGTACCTCTGACCAACGGTCTCAAAGGCGATAGGGCGGTCATGTCAAAAGCCTTCGATGACCGAGTCCGCATCACCTTCCCGATCGGAACATCGGAACAACGCCTCACTCGTGTCCTCAAGGCGCAAGGGTTTCATCAAGTGGATTGGGGCGGCCAAACAGGCGCCGAACATGAGGCCGTCCGCCGGGAGGATGGTGTCGCGTGCAACATAGGTGCGAGGATCTATTGGCGCTCCGACCAGAGCGGTCGCCTCCGCGAGATCCGTGGACACTATGGCGAAGAAGGGTGCCTTTAACGACCACTCCACCGCGTGGGCGGTGTCGACGCGCCTTAGCTCCTTGGGACTGCTTGACAAGAAAACCACGAGCGTAGTTAAACTACGTGCGTGGTTCGCCGTGAGCGGTCGAACAGAACAGAGGAGAGACCTTCATGACGGAACCCGCCCATCATGCCCTTCAGAAGCTGACGGTGGCGCTGATGTTCATGGACGCCACGCCGGTCGCGAAGATCGTGCTGACCGGACTTTTGCTGACGGGCGCCGCGGCGCTCGTGATCCTGCTGCTGGGCCTGGCCCGCCCGTCCAAGGGGATGGCCGGCGCCGCTCGGTTCCTCGAGACCGCCATGGCGGCTACGCCGGTCGCCGTCCTGTTCGGAGCGGCTTTTGGCCTGATGACCAGCTTCATCGGCGTCGCCAACTCAAACGTCACCAACCTGGCGGTGATCGCGCCGGGGGTCGCCGAAGCCCTCCTGTCGGTCACGGTCGGCTCGCTGGTCCTGCTCTTCGCGGTAATCGCCCACCGCGTGGTCAAGCCGCACAGCGCCTAGAGGGCTAAGCCTCCGCCGCGCGGGCCGTGTCCTCCCGCACGTACCGCGCGGCGACGAGGTAGCAGAGCCCGGCCAAGGCCGCGCAGGCCATGACCACCAGCATCGAGTAGCGGATGGCCGCATCGCCGAAGCGGGCGTGCATCTCGTCGTTCAGCCAGCCGATCAGGATCGGTCCGCCGAACTGGCCGACCACCGTGGCCCCGAGCAGCGCCACCGAGACGGCGACGG
>CAZTMF010000759.1:0-1499 GCA_964614675.1 uncultured Caulobacteraceae bacterium
GCCCGGCCGAGCTTGTCCCACTCCTCACGATATCGGTCGAAGGGGCGGCGGGCGATGGCGGCGCCCATCATCGAGACGACGTTCACGTCGTTCTTGGCGCACCAGACGGCCGAGTCCGGGCTTCCGATCCCATACCAGAAGGGCGGCCGCGGCTTCTGATAAGGCTTCAGCACCATGGGGAACTTGTCGACCGCATAGTACTGGCCCTGGTAGTCGACCACGTCCTGCGACAGCGCCTGGGTCAGGATCTCCAGCGCCTCACGATAGCGCTCGGGGACGGTGCCGGGCTCGATGTCGTAGATCTTCTGTTCGATCCAGACCGCCCCACGCCCCAGCCCGACCTGCAGCCGGCCGCGGCTCATCTGGTCGAGCATGCAGATCTCTTCGGCCAGGCGCATGGGGTGATAGAGCGCCGGAAGATAGACCAGCGGCCCGAACTTCAGCCGCCGGGTGCGCTGGGCGACCGCGGAGAGGAAGACGCTGGGCGAGGGTGCGAAGCCCAGGTTCGTCCCGTGGTGCTCGGCGGTGTGGTAGGAATCGAAGCCCAGGCGGTCCAGCGCCTCGATCAGCTTCAGCCGCGTCTCGTAATGCTCGGCCTGCGGCAGGCCGGAGTCGTCCACGTGGTCAAAAACGCCGAACTTCATTGATGCTGTTCCTCCCGGCTGGCCGCATTGACCATGGCGGCCGCGGGGGAGGCAAGTATAAGGGAGCCTGATTTCGCCAGGCGGTCCTTACGGTAGGTCGAACTTAACGCCCTGGGCCAGGGGCAGGGCGCCGGAGTAGTTCACCGTGTTGGTGGCCCGGCGCATATAGGCCCTCCAGGAATCCGAGCCGGCTTCCCGGCCGCCGCCCGTCTCCTTCTCGCCGCCGAAGGCCCCCCCGATCTCCGCGCCCGAGGGGCCGATGTTGACGTTGGCGATGCCGCAGTCCGATCCCGAGGCGGAGACGAACCGCTCGGCCTCGCGGATGTCATTGGTGAAGATCGACGACGACAGGCCCGCGCCCACAGCGTTGTTCAGGCCGATGGCGTCCTCGAGCTCGCGATAGCGCATGACGTAGAGGATCGGCGCGAAGGTCTCGCGGCGCACGACTTCGGCCTGGCCGGGCATGGCCACGAGGGCCGGGCGGACATAGACGCCGCCACCGGCTTCCACGCGTTCGCCGCCGAAGACTTCGCCGCCGCCGGCGCGCGCCTCGCCCAGGGCCCGCTGCATTCCCTCGAAGGCCCCGTCGTCGATCAGAGGACCGACCAGGGTTCCATCCTGGCGGGGATCGCCCACGGTCACGGAGGCGTAGGCGGCCTTCAGCGCCTCCAGCAGCCGGTCGTGGATGCTCTCGTGCACGATCAGGCGGCGCAGAGTGGTGCAGCGCTGGCCAGCCGTGCCCATGGCGGCGAAGGCGATGCCCCTGAGCGCCAGGTCGAGATCGGCCGAGGGGCAGACGATGGCGGCGTTGTTGCCGCCGAGCTCCAGCAGGGCGCGGGCGAAGCGGGCGGCGAG
>CAZTMF010000760.1:0-1492 GCA_964614675.1 uncultured Caulobacteraceae bacterium
CGCCCGCGCCGTGGCTGGTCGACCGGCTGCTGCGCAACCTGCTGACCGACGTCGGCGGCAACACCCACCGGACCGAGATCTGCATCGACAAGCTCTATTCGCCCGACGGCCCGACCGGGCGGTTGGGCCTCCTGGAATTCCGCGCCTTCGAGATGCCGCCGGACGCGCGCATGAGCCTGGCGCAGCAGCTGCTGATCCGCGCCCTGGTCGCCTGGTTCTGGCGCGAACCCCAGCAGGGACGCCTGGTGCGCTGGGGCACCGCCCTGCACGACCGCTTCATGCTGCCCCATTTCGTGTGGGAGGACTTCCTCGAGGTGATCGCCGACCTGAACCGGGCGGGCTACGGCTTCGATCCGCAGTGGTACGAGGCGCAGCGCGTGTTCCGGTTCCCCGTCCACGGCCGGGTTCAGTACGGATCGGTGACCCTCGAGGTCCGCCACGCCCTGGAGCCGTGGCACGTGATGGGCGAGGAGAGCTCGGGCTCGGGCACGGTGCGGTTCGTCGACTCGTCCGTCGAGCGGCTGCAGATCCTGGTCGATGGCTTCAACCCTGAGCGCCACGTCGTCGCCTGCAACGGCCGCGCCCTGCCGATGACGGCGACGGGGGTGTCGATGCAGGCCGTGGCGGGCGTCCGCTTCAAGGCGTGGCGGCTGCGCAGCGGCTTGCACCCGACCCTGCCGGTCGATGCGCCCCTGACCTTCGACATCATCGACCGGGCGAACAGCCGCTCCATCGGCGGCTGCGTCTATCATGTCGCCCACCCGGGCGGCCGCAACTATGATAGCTTCCCGGTCAATTCCTACGAGGCCCAGGCCCGCCGCAAGGCGCGGTTCCAGGAGCATGGCCATAGCCCCGGCGTCATGCCGCCGCCGCCGGCGGAGCTGACGGACGAGTTTCCGATGACGCTCGACCTCAGGAAATCCAGTGGCCGTTGAAACCAGACCCCCGGGACTACGGAACGAGGACCTGGAGCCTTCCGCCGCCCAGCGCCTCTCCGCCTGGCTGCGCGGTTACCGGCCCCTGCAGGGCATTCCCGACGAGCTGTTCGACTCCATGGGCCGTCCCCGGGACCACTGGCTGTGCTTCCTCGGCGATTTCGCGGAGTACCCGGAGGGCGAAGCCAGGAGCCGCTTCGACCTGGCCACGCGGCACATCCGCGACACCGGCGTGTCCTACCGGATCTATGGCGAGGAGAACGAGCGCAGCTGGCCGCTCAATCCCCTGCCGCTGATCCTGGAACAGCGCGAGTGGGCCCAGATCGCCGCGGGCGTCGAGCAGCGGGCCAACCTGATGGAGGCCCTGCTCCAGGATTTCTACGGCGAGGCCAGGCTCCTCGCCGACGGCGCCCTGCCGGCCGCCGCCCTGACCGGCAGCGCCGACTTCCTGCAGGCCATGCGGGGCGTGAAGCCGCCAGGCGGCCGCTACCTGCAGATCTATGCCGCCGACCTCGGCCGCGGGCCGGACGGACGCTGGTGGGTGCTGGACGACCGCA
>CAZTMF010000761.1:0-1487 GCA_964614675.1 uncultured Caulobacteraceae bacterium
GGTCGGCGCCCTCGAAATTGGCGCCCTGCAGCTGGCTGCCGGAGAAGTCGGCCCTCACGGCGCAGACGTTGCGGGCGGAGAGCGCGGTCAGGATCCGGGCGCGCAGACGCCAGGCGAGCGGGCGCAGGTCCTCGCCGTCCAGCGTCGCCGGCGCGCCCCGGCGGCCGCCCGTGTCCACCCAGACCTCGGCCTGGTCCAGCATGTCGTTCAGCGCTTCGGCGCGCTGGATCGCCAGATCGCCCGGGTCGATCACGCAGGCCTGCAGCTGGGCGTCCGTGAGCGGCAGTCGCGCCACTTCGACGCCGGTCAGCACCGCGCCCGCGAAAATCGCGTCGGTCAGCTTGGCCCCGGTGAGGTCGGCGCCGTCGAGGATGGAGTCGGAGAAGTCCGCGCCCTTGAGGTTGGCGTTGCGCAGCCGCACCCCGCGCATGGCGCAGTTGGAGAAGTCCGCCGCCGCTCCGTCCGGGCCCAGCTTGCGGCCGCCGGGCGCGTGCATCCTCACGCCGCCGTTCGGATCGGCGAGGGCGATATAGGCCGCGCGCAGGTCGGCCTCGTCCAGCATGGCCCCGTTCAGGGTGGCCCCGGCGAGCCGCGCGCCCCTGAGATCCGCGCGCTTGAGGTTCGCCGCCCTGAGGTCGCAGCCGGAGAGGTCGGCGCACTGCAGGGACGCCGACTCCAGGTGGCAGCCGGCGAAGTAGCCCCCCGAGAGGTCCGCCCCCGTGAGATCGGCTTCGTTGAGCAGTCGGCTGCGGGCGTCGAGGCCCGCGCCCCGGACGAAGCGCAGGATCGCGCGCCGGCCGCCCGAGCCCGCCAGGAAGCGCTCGTGGTCGCGCGCCGACGCCTCGAACGCGGCCTGGTCCAGGTCGCCGCCCGGAGGCGCTGGCTTAGGGTTAGCGAGATTTAACATTAATAGAGTGTGATTTCGCCCGCCGTCATTGGCCAATGTATACTGAAAATCACAGTATAGTCAAGTGTAATACAAATATAACCATATCGGCGTCAGATGCGGTCGGACTACGGGCGGCTCGCGCGCGGGTTCAGGGATGTGCTAGGGGAGGCCGCCATGCCCGCAAGACCCCGTAATCCTTCCCATAATCGTATCGCCCTGATCTGCGCCGGGGTCGTCGTCCTGATGACCGGCGCGGCCTTTGCGGCGGTCCCTTTGTACAAGGCCTTCTGCCAGGCGACCGGCTTCGCGGGCGCGGTCCCCAAGGCGGTCAGGGCGCCGGGCCAGGCGCTCGATCAGACACTGACCGTCTATTTCGACACCAATGTCCGGGGCCTGCCCTGGACCTTCAGGGCGCTGCAGCGCAGCCAGCAGGTGAGGGTGGGCGCCACCAGCGTCGCCTACTTCGAGGTGGTCAACAATTCCGACCAGGCCATCACCGGCCGGGCCGCCTACAGCGTGACCCCCGACAGCGCCGGCTGGCACGTGCGCAAGCTGCAGTGCTTCTGCTTCAACGCCGAGACCCTGCAGCCGCACCAGA
>CAZTMF010000762.1:0-1484 GCA_964614675.1 uncultured Caulobacteraceae bacterium
ACCGCCGCTCGCGCGCGCGCCTGCTGTTCGCCCTGGACGGCGCGCCCTGGAACGAAGAGCGGGTGCTGGAGCGCTACGAGGTGCTCTACGAAGCCGGGCTGGCGCCCGAGGCGGCCCGCGACCACGCCCGCGCGGCGGGCCGGCCGGCTCCCGAGCCCGACGCGGCCTCTCCCTTCGGAGAGCCGATGATCTCCGACCACCGCCGGATCCTGGCCACGGGGCTTGGCCGGCTGAGGGGGAAGATCAAGTACCGGCCGGTGGTGTTCGAGCTGACGCCGCCGGAGTTCACCCTGTCGCAGCTGCAGAAGACGGTGGAGGCGCTGTCGGGGGTGGCGCTGCACAAGCAGAACTTCCGCCGCTCGGTGGAGCGCACCGAGCTGGTCGAGGGTCTCGGCCGCTGGGATGTGGAGACCGGCGGGCGCCCGGCCGAGCTGTTCCGCTTCCGCAAGGAACTGCTGAACGCCCTCCCCGTCTCGGGCCTCAGCCTGCCGATGCTGCGGGACTGACGGCCGGACGCGACGAGGCCCTCCCCCCGGTTGGAGAGAGGGCCCTGATTGTCGCCAAGGCTTAGAAGCGGTGGACGAAGCTCACGCCCCAGACGTTGGCGTTGTTGCTGACGTCCAGCCCGGTCGGCACGGTGAAGTTGCTCATGTGCTCCCGGGTCCAGTCCACGCGGACGCCGTTGGCGCCGTCGAACAGGTATTGGGCGCCCACGCCGTAGCGGATGCCGTGTTCGCTCGCGCCATATTTCGAAAGCCCGGCCGGGGTCAGGTCGTAGTGCGACCAGCCGTAGCCGACCCGGGCGAGGACATCGAACTTGTTGCTCACCAGCGGCACGAAGCCCACGACATAGCCCGCGCCGGCGATGGTCTGCTTGACGCGTGTGTCGATCCCGGTGGTCACCGGCGGCGTGCCGGTCGTGTAGTTGCGGGTGGTGTCGCCGGTCGACAAGCCGCCGCGGAGCTCACCCTCGACGCCGAGGTAGGGCATGAACCGATAGCCGAGCCGCCCCTGGATGCCTTCGACATTGGCCCCATTGGTGGTCACATGGCTCCAGCCCAGATCGCCGTAGGCGCCGGTAGTGGACGTGTCAGGCGCCGCCTGGGCCAAGGCCAGGGCCGGCGCGCCCACGCAGATCGCTGCCGCCGCGGCGGTCGCAAGTAGAAACTTCATTACTGCACACTCCTCATGCGCGACGCTCTCCCCCGGCGCAACCGGATGCGAGCGCGTCTGATCAATAGTGCGAGGCTCAGGTTGAGGCCCACTATGGTCCCGCCTGTTCTCGCTGCACCCCAATCCAGCCCGCCCCACAAACGCGTCAGAAAAGAGATCGGTCACTTGCCTTGGCCGTATTGACGAATGGGCGCGGCATTTGTGCAACAGCCACCGTAAGCTATGTGGCGACTTTGCGGCGGCAGGTTTCTATTTGTAATTACTGGTGAATGGGAGAACACCGTCTTCCCAATTTGTCATCCCGGCCGCAG
>CAZTMF010000763.1:0-1482 GCA_964614675.1 uncultured Caulobacteraceae bacterium
CAGGCGCTCGACGCCTTCCTGGCCGAGGCGCTGAAGGCCGAGCGCCGGGGCGTGCGCGACCTGGAGACTTTCGTCGCCGACATGGCCTCGACCGCCGTCGAGGTGAAACGAGAGCAGGAGGACGGCAAGGGCGAAGTGCGGGTGATGACCGTGCACGGCGCCAAGGGCCTCGAGGCGCCGGTGGTGATCCTGCCCGACACCACCACCCGGGCGCAGTCCCAGGGCGGCCCGCTGCTGCAGACGCCGGGCGGCGGCTTCCTCTGGTGCGCGCGCAAGGCCGACGACTGCACGGCCACCGCCGCCGCCCGCCAGGCGCGGACCGACGCGGCCGACGCCGAGAGCCTGAGGCTGCTCTACGTCGCCCTGACCCGCGCCCGCGACCGGCTGATCGCCTGCGGGGTCGAGCCCGGCCGCGCCTCCCTGAAGGACGGCAGCTGGTGGGACTGGACCGGCAAGGCCCTGGCCGATCCGGAAATCGCGGCGGCGGTGCGGGAGGTTTCTTCACAGGACGGCTCCTCGATCCTCCGCTTCGGCGCTGATCCCGCGACGGCGGAGGCGGCGCCCTCGCGGGGCGGGGAGGGGAACGCCAATCCCGCCTGGCTCAAGTCCCAGGCCCCGCCCGAGCCGGCCGTTCTCGCCTATGCCTCGCCCTCCCAGATGGCCGAGACCCGGAAGGGGCCCTCGCCCTCGCCCCTGGCCTCGACCATGGGTCTCGGGCGCTTCCGCCGTGGCGAGCTGATCCACCGCCTGCTGCAGCTCCTGCCGGACGTGGCGCCCGCCGAGCGGCGTGCGGCCGCCGCCGCCCTGATGGCGCGCGAGCACGACCTCACGCCCGAGCAGAGGATGGAGATGGCCGCGGCGGCTTTGGGCGTCCTGGAGGACGACCGCTTCGCCGCCGTCTTCGGCCCCGGCTCGCGCGCCGAGGCGGCGATCGCCGGGACCGCGCCGGAGCTGCCGGAGGGGCTCGCGGTCTCCGGGCGTCTGGACCGGCTGGTGATCGAGCCGGAGCGGATCCTGGTGGCCGACTTCAAGACCAACCGCCCCGCGCCGGCCCGGATCGAGGACGCCGACCTGGCCTATGTCACCCAGATGGCGGTCTATGCCGCGGTGCTCCGGGCGGCCTTCCCGGGACGCAGGGTCGAGGCCGCCCTGGTCTGGACCGACGGACCGAAACTGATGTCCGTGCCAGAAAATCTTATGGCCGAGGCGCTGCGAGCTCTGCCACCATCCGGTTGATACGCCCGATCCAGGCGCCTACATCGCCTTGGCTAGGGCAGCGCGGGGTTCGCCCCGCCAAGAGGAGCAAGTGCAGATGGCGATCGTTAAGGTCACCGACGACACCTTCGAGCAGGACGTGCTGAAGGCCGAACAACCGGTCCTGGTGGATTTCTGGGCCGAGTGGTGCGGGCCGTGCAAGCAGATCGCGCCGGCGCTGGAGCAGATCGCCCAGGAGCTCGGCGACAGGGTCACCATCGCCAAGGT
>CAZTMF010000764.1:0-1482 GCA_964614675.1 uncultured Caulobacteraceae bacterium
GGCGGCGATCCTTCAGGCGGTGCAGGAGCTGTGGCCCTGCGCCCGCGTGCGCGTCGCGGACCGCGGCCTCCGCGAAGGGCTCCTGATGTCGCTGATGTCCAAGCCGCCCCGCCGGCGCCGCCGCGCGCGGCGTCCGCCGCAGTTCGCCGCCGGCGGTCCATCGTCATGAACAGCGATGAGGGCCGGCGCCGCATGACCCGGCTGCCGACCGCGGGAGAGAGCGCCGGCCGCAACGTTCCCAAGCGCCTGAAGACCGCCAAGCGCCACGACGCCTCGTCCCAGGCCTGGCTCGAGCGCCAGATCAATGATCCCTTCGCCGCCGAGGCCCGGGCCAAGGGCTACCGCTCGCGCGCAGCCTTCAAGCTGACCGAGATCGACGACCGCCTCCATCTCTTGAAAAGGGGCGCCCGGGTGCTCGACCTCGGCTGCGCGCCCGGCGGCTGGATCCAGGTGGCGATCCAGCGTGGCGCCGGCGCCGTGGCCGGCGTGGACCTGCTTCCCGTCGATCCCCTGACGCCGGCGATCATCGTGGAGGGCGATTTCACCGACCCCGGAATGGGCGAAAAGCTGGTCGAGCTCCTGGGCGGGGCGCCCGACCTGGTGCTCTCGGACATGGCCCCCAACACCACGGGACACCGGCAGACCGATCACCTGCGAATCATCGGCCTGGTCGAGGCGGCGGCCGACTTCGCCATCGAGGTGCTGAAGCCCGGAGGCGCCTTCGTGGCCAAGGCCTTCCAGGGGGGCGAGACGGCCGAGGTGCTCAAGCTGCTGAGGGCTCACTTCGCCGACGTGCGCCACATCAAACCCAAGGCCAGCCGCACCGAGAGCGCGGAAGTCTATCTCGTCGCGACGGGCCTCAAGTCCCGGTGATGGGGGTTGCCGAGGGCGGGACCCTCAGGCATACCGCGCCCGCAAAACGGAGACTCCGATGGAGATTCGCGAAGGGCTCACCTTCGACGATGTTTTGCTGGAACCCGGGCGTTCCGAGGTCATCCCAAGCCAAGTATCGACTGCCACGCGCCTGACGCGCGGAATCGCGCTGAACATCCCGATAATCTCGGCCGCCATGGACACGGTGACCGAAAGCCGCCTCGCCATCGCGCTCGCACAGGCCGGCGGAATGGGCGTCCTGCACCGCAACATGACGGCTGCGGACCAGGCCGAGCAGGTGCGCGAGGTGAAGCGCTACGAAAGTGGCATGGTCATCAATCCGCTGACCATCTTCCCCGACACCACCTTGGCCGAAATCCAGGAGATCCAGCGCCGGCGGCACATTTCGGGCTTCCCGGTGATCGAGCGCGGCACCGGCAAGCTCTGCGGGATCCTGACCCACCGCGACATCCGCTTCGAGCAGGACCCGAACCTCAAGGCCGGCGACATCATGACCCGCGAGGGGCTTGTCACCGTCCGCGAGGGCGTCGGGCGCGCCGAAGCCGAGAGCCTGCTCCGCACCCACAAGATCGAGCGGCTGATCGTGGT
>CAZTMF010000765.1:0-1480 GCA_964614675.1 uncultured Caulobacteraceae bacterium
CCGAGCGATCCCTACGCCGTGCGGAAATGTTCGAAGATCCGCTGGGCCAGCGCGTCGCTCACCCCCTCGACCTTGGCGAGGTCCGAGGCCGACGCCCGCGACACCCCCCGCGCCGAGCCGAACGCATGCAGCAGCGCCCGCTTCTTGCCCGGCCCGACGCCCTCGATCTCGTCGAGCGGGTTCTTCTTCATCTCCATGGTGCGCCGGGTGCGGTGCGCCCCGATGGCGAAGCGGTGCGCCTCGTCGCGTAGCCGCTGGAGGTAGTAGAGCACCGGGCTCTTGGGCTCGAGCATGAACGGCTCCTTGCCCGGAACGAAGAACCGCTCCAGCCCCGCGTCGCGGTCAGGACCCTTGGCGACGCCGGCGACCACGATGTCGTCCACGCCCAGGTCCGCCATCACCTCCCGCGCCACGGCGAGCTGGCCCAGACCGCCGTCGATCAGCACCAGGTCGGGACGGGGCGAGGCCAGGCCCTCCTCCTCTTCCTTGGCCAGCCGGGCGAACCGCCTGCGCAGCACCTCGCGCATCATGCCGTAGTCGTCGCCGGGGACCAGGTCCGTGCTCTTGATGTTGAACTTGCGGTACTGGTTCTTCTGGAAGCCGTCGGGGCCGGCCACGATCATGGCGCCCACAGCGTTGGTCCCCATGATGTGGGAATTGTCGTAGACCTCGATCCGCTCGGGGTTCCCCTCCAACCCGAACGCTTCGCACACCCCGGCCAGCAGCTTCGCCTGGGCCGAGCCCTCCGCCATCTTCCGCCCCAGCGCCTCGCGGGCGTTGGTCAGGGCGTGCTGGACCAGCTCGCACTTCTCGCCCCGCAGCGGGCGGGCGATCTCGGTTTTGCGGCCGGCCTTGATGCAGAAGGCCTCGGCCAGCAGGGCGCGGTTGGGCGGCTCGTGGCTGACCAGGATCAGGCGCGGGATCGGCTGGGCGTCGTAGAACTGGCCCAGGAAGGCGTCCATGATGTCGGCGTTCTCGTCGCCGCCGGCCTCGTCGGAGATCGTCTTGTCGACGCGGGGGAAATAGGCGCGGTTGCCCCAGTTCTGGCCGGCGCGGAAGAAGAACACCTGGACGCAGGCCTGGCCGCCCTCGGCGTGCAGGGCGAAGACGTCGGCCTCGACCACCGTCTCGGGGTTGATCGACTGCTCCATGGTGATGGCCGAGAGGGCGCGGATGCGGTCGCGGAACCTGGCGGCCTGCTCGAAGTCCATGGTCTCGGAGGCGGCCTGCATCTCGCGCGACAGGCGCTCCATCACCGCGCGGCTCTTGCCCGACATGAAGTCGTGCGCCTCTTCCACCAGGGCCTGGTAGTCGGCCTCGGAGATCAGGCCCGTGCAGGGCGCCGAGCAGCGCTTGATCTGGTAGAGCATGCAGGGCCGGGTGCGGGTCTCGAACACGCTGTCGGAGCACGACCTCAGCAGGAAGGCCTTCTGCAGGATGTTGACCGTGCGGTTCACCGCCCAGGTGGAGGCGAAGGGGC
>CAZTMF010000766.1:0-1472 GCA_964614675.1 uncultured Caulobacteraceae bacterium
CCTCGGCGCTGGCGACCCCGCTCATCACCTGCACGCCGATGCGGAAGGCCTGCTCGCGGTGCACGCGCCGGACCGCATCCATGGCGTTCTCGAAGCCGCCGGCCGCCGTGGCCGCCTCCTCGATGGCCCCCACGTCCCCAGCCTTGAAGGGCGCGAAGAAGTCGGGATCCAGCAGGGCGTCCAGCGCAGCCGGCCGGCGCGCCAGGGTGCGGGCGAGCGCGGGGGCATAGGCCAGCACCCTGACCAGGAGGCCCAGCAGCCGCGGCTCGGCCAGCAGCAGCGACTGCACCTGCACGCCCGAGGCGAGGCCCGAGAAGAAGTCGTCGAAGCGGTTGAAGGCGGCGTCGGGCGCGCCAGATGCCTGGGCGGCTTCCAGCAGGCGCGGCGCCAGGCGGGTGAAGAGCTCGCGGCCCCGCTCGCTTCGGGTGGCGTTGATGCGGCCGTGATGCCAGGCGCGGATGGTCTGGGAGACCCGTTCGGGGTCGGAGAAGCCCATTCGGGCCAGGGTCTTCAGTGTCTCGGGATCGCTCTCGACTCCGGTGAACACCAGGCTGCCGAAGCGAGAGGCCAGGGGCTCCTCCTCGGGAAACAGCTCGCCGTAGCGCCGGTTGACCGACTTCAGCGTGCGTTCCACCTCGACGTCGAAAGCCTTCAGGCTCCTGGCGCCGGAGAGCGCCGCCACGCGGCGGCGGGCGTCGTCGGATTCCGGCAGCTTGTGGGCCTGTTCGTCGCCGACCATCTGGACCCGGTGCTCCCAGGCGCGCAGCCGGTCGTAGGCCTCGGTGAGGTCGCGCGCCGCCTCGGGCGTCACCTGCCCGACCTGCCGCAGCGCCTCCAGGGCATCCAGGGTGCGTCTGGACCTCAGCGCCGGGTCGCGGCCGCCGAGGATCAGCTGCTGGGTCTGGACGTAGAATTCGATCTCGCGGATGCCGCCAGCGCCGAGCTTGAGGTTGTGGCCGGGCGCGCTCAGCCGCTCATCGGTCTTGTGCAGGTGGATCTGGCGCTTGATCGAGTGGATGTCGGCGATGGCGGCGAAGTCGAGGTAGCGGCGCCAGACGAAGGGCTTCAGCTCCTCCAGGAAGGCCTCGGCGCGGGGCAGGTCGCCGGCGCAGGCGCGCGCCTTGATGAAGGCCGCCCGCTCCCAATTCTGGCCGACCGTTTCGTAGTATTCGAGCGCCGCCTCGACCGGCACGGCGGGCGGCGTGGCGGCCGGGTCGGGCCTGAGGCGCAGGTCGACGCGGAAGACGTAGCCCTCGGCGGTCCGCTCCTGAAGCAGCTGGGCCAGGCGCTGGGTCAGCTGGACCGCGAAGCCCTGGGGTTCGACGCCATCGGCGATCGGCAGCGCCTCGGGCTCGTAGAAGATCGAGATGTCGATGTCGCTCGAGTAGTTGAGCTCGAATGCGCCATGCTTGCCCATGGCGATGGCGAACAGGCCGGGCAGGGGACCGGTGTCAGCCCCCGCCGTCTCCGCT
>CAZTMF010000767.1:0-1471 GCA_964614675.1 uncultured Caulobacteraceae bacterium
TCGAGCTGATGGTCGAGACCGGCTCGCTCAGGGTGCTGGACATCCTCTCCAAGGCGTCGAGCGTCATCGCCGAGGGCGAGGTGCTGCAGCTGACCCGTGCGCACGACCTTAACCTCGCCCAGGAAACCTATCTCGAGATCATCCGCGCCAAGACCGCCGAGCTGTTCGCCGCGGCGGCCGAGGCGGGGGCGGTGTCGGCCGGCGAGCCGCCTGAGCGCTCGGCCGCGCTTCGCGAGTACGGCCTGAACCTGGGCCTGGCGTTCCAGCTCGCCGACGACGTGCTCGACTACGGCGGAGCGGCCGAGACCCTCGGCAAGAATGCCGGCGACGACTTCCACGAAGGCAAGGCGACCCTGCCGCTGCTGCTCGCGATCGCCCGCTCGGGTCCGCGCGAAGCCGCCTTCTGGGAGCGCGCCGTGGGCCGCATGGAGCAGACCGAGGCCGATTTCCGCCGGGCGCGCGAGCTGGTGGTCGGCACCGGCGCCCTGGACGCTGCGCTCGATTGCGCCGCCGACTATGCCGAGGCGGCCAAGGCGGCGCTCGAGCCGTTCGCCAAGGACGCCTGGCGCGAGGCGCTGGAGTCCCTCGCCGACTTCGCCGTGAGCCGCCCCGCCTGACAGCGGCCGTCGATTGAATCCGCTTTGTCGGCCCCGGCCCCGGGGGCAAGATTTGCCGCATGAGGGCGCTGGCGTTCCTGCTCCTGCTGTTCGGTCCGGTGCTGGCCGCCCCGGCCGCCGCGGGGCTCTGGATCTGGCGGAGCTTTCCGGGCGACCCTGACTCCCCGGCCTATGCGCTGGCCGCCGGCGCCGCGACGGGCCTGGTGGTCTTCGCCCTCGTCCGCCGCCGCAGCCTGGTTCGCCAGGCGACGATGCTGGCGCTGACGTTCCTCTGGGCGGGCTGGCTCTGGATGGGCCTCACCGACCGCCGGTACGATTGGACCTATGTGCCGCCGATGCGCGCGCCCGATGGCGCGGAGCGCGCGATCCTGCTCCTGATCGTCCTGGCCTATCTGACCCTCTACGTCCTGGTCGAGGAGGCCAGGCCGCGCCGCGTCAGCTGACCGCCGCGCAGAAGCGCTGGACGCGGCTGCAGGCGTCTTCCAGGACCTCGTTGGAGGTGGCGTAGGAGATGCGGAAATAGGGCGACAGGCCGAAGGCCCCGCCGTGCACCGCCGCCGCGCCCTCCGCTTCCAGAAGCTGGACCACGAAGTCCTCGTCGGTCTCGATGACCTGGCCGGACGGGCCCTTCCTGCCGATCAGGCCTTCGCAGGACGGATAGACGTAGAAGGCGCCTTCAGGCGTCGGGCACTTCAGGCCGCTGGCCTGGTTCAGCATCGAGACCACCAGGTCGCGCCGCTCCTGGAACAGCTTCTGATGCGGCTTGATGAAGGCCTGGGTCCCGTTCAACGCTTCCACCGCCGCCCACTGCGAGATCGAGCAGGGGTTGGAGGTGGTCTGGGTCATGACCTTGC
>CAZTMF010000768.1:0-1470 GCA_964614675.1 uncultured Caulobacteraceae bacterium
CCTCCTGGGCCTGGCTTCGGGCCGCACCAAGGTGACGGAGATCGAGCACGACACCCTGCGCTGGACCTGGGCGGCTTTCGTGGTCGCCTTCATCACCGGCAGCCTGCTCGTCATCAGCAAGGCCACGGCCTACGCGGTCAATCCGTTCTTCATCTGGAAGCTGGCGCTGATCGTGGTGGCCGGGATCAACATGGCGATCTTCCACCTGGTCACCTGGAAGAGCGTCGAGACCTGGGACGCCAACCCCGTCCTGCCCAGGGGCGCCAAGATCGCCGGCGGCATGTCGATCGGCCTCTGGATCATGGTGGTCTTCCTGGCCCGCGCCATCGGCTTCACGCTCGACAAGTTCACCTGATCCGCCCAGCCCCAACCCGGATCAGGCAAGGGCCGCCTCTGCCCCGAGGCGGCCCTTACTTGTAGGTGCTGAGGTTCCGGTAGGCCGCCTCGATGTTCATGACCCTCAGCTTGTCGTAGTTCGCCCAGTCCTTGTATCGGTCGAGCATCAGGGTGCGGCGGAGCTCGTCCAGGCTCTTGCCGGCGGCCATGCCGGCCGAGACCTGGTCGCGCAGGTACTCGAAGTACTCGCGCCCCTCGGTGACATCGGACTTCCTGAACAGCGCCGCGCCGTGCCCCTGGGCCAGGACGTCGAAGTCCAGGGCCTCGATGGTGCGGTAGGAGCGGATCCACTCCGACATCGGATGCTCGTCGAAGGCCCCGCAGGCGCTGGGGAACGAGCGCATGGAAGTTGTGACCAGGGCGTCGGCGGGGAAGTCGGTGGAGAACACCACCCGCTCGGCCGGGAAATAGACCACCGTGCCGTCGTCGGCGTGGTTCTTCCCCGGGAAGATCAGCTGCACGTCCATGCCGCCCAGGGTCAGGGTCATCCTGTCGGAATAGGTGATGTCCGGCGGCGGGATGTCGGCGAAATACTCGGCCGGGGTGATGTGGCCGTCGCCATTGCGGTCCTGGTGGGGGAACCAGAAGTCGGGCATGCCGCAGATGCCGGGATGCTCGTTGGAGGGGATCTGGATCTCCTCGATCTCGATCGTTCCGTTCGCGTTGCGGTCGACCATGTCGCCCGGCATGTGCGGATAGCGGCCGTCCATGTTCCTGCGGAAGCCGTCCTGGGCGACGAACTGGGCGGTGTCCTTGAACACCGCGCCGCCTTCGACGTGGTCCCAGTGGCTGTGGCTGTAGATCACGTAGCGCACCGGCACGCCGGGGTAGCGCTCGGCCAGCTGGGCCTTCAGCCACCCCGCGAAGTCGACGCTGATGGGGTCGACCAGGATGATCCCGGCCTTGGTCACCGCGAACAGCGACCACCAGTTGCCGTTGCCGGCGCGATAGATGTTGTCGGTGACCTTCTGGATCACCCGCGCCGGGGCCATCCGCGGCGAGGGGCCCGGCCGGTCGGCGGCAGGCACGGCCGGAGCCGGTGTCTGGGCCAGGGCGGCGGACGCCAAGCCGGCC
>CAZTMF010000769.1:0-1467 GCA_964614675.1 uncultured Caulobacteraceae bacterium
GTGGCCATCAGGGTGTAGGGGCCGGGATCGTTGTCCGGATAGTCCACCGGCTCCATGGGGGCTTCGAGCAGCACCTCGTGGCCGTTGGCGCGGGCCAGGTCGATCCAGCCCTGCAGGCCCTCGGCATAGGGCACGAAGGACAGGGTGACCTCCGGCGGCAGGTCCTCGATGGCCTGACGCGTGGCCTTGGCGTTGAGGCCGAGGCCGCCGATCACCAGGGCCGCCTTTGGCGCGCCGGTGTCGCGGAAGGGCCGGGCGTAGACCTGGGCCGGCGTGCGCCCGTCCGCGGCGATGATGGGCAAGAGGCCCCCGGGGCCCGGGGCGGTGAGGCCGGCCACGGGCGACTGGGCGAGGGGCTGGCGGCCGTCGGGCGCGACCGGCGCGGCCGGACCGATGACCGGCGTGGGCGCAGCGTCCAGCAACGCCGGGAGGTGGTCGGAACCCTGGTTCAGGGAGACCCGCACGTGCGGGGAGCCGGCTCGGGGATCGCCGGTCACCGCGATCAGGGCGCCGGCCGCCAGCAGGAATAGGACGCCTGCGCCGGCCGCGCCGACGAAGGGATTGGCCAGCAGGGCGGTCGCGCCCGGGCCCTGGCTCAACAGGCCGCCGAGCCGCCCGGCCGCGGCCTGGAGCGCAGCATCGGCGCCGCCGAACTGGGGTCTTTTCGAAAACATCGCGCGTACTTCCGGGCCCGGCGCCCAGGCTCGGATTTTATGGTTAACAAAAGCCCAATCCGGGCCGCGCGGCAGGGCCTACTTCGGCGCGGGGATCTCTGCGGGGACCTTGACGCTGTTGGGGCCCGACTTCTTGACCACCTCGGGCGGGCTGACGAACGCCTTTGTCCCTTCCGGGACGAGGAGGCCGGCCTTGGCCGAGCCGGGCTTTGGCGAGGCGTCGGCGACCACCGCCACCGGCGGCTTCTTCAACTGGATCAGCGCCTTGACCGAGCCGGCCTTCAGCACGTCCAGTCCCCGGGTAAGCTGGTAGTCGCCCGCCTTGACGTCGAAGCCCGGAGGCGGGGCCTCGGCGGGCGGATGCGGGGCGACGCGGGTCTTGCCCTCGTCGGCGTTCAGCGCGTTGCGGAAGGTGGCTTCCGAGAACTCGAACGACTTGTTGGCGATCAGCTCGGCCTGCTCCTTGGTCTCGGCTACCTCGAGGTCGGGCGTGATGCCGGTCTTCTGGATCGATCGTCCCGACGGCGTGTAGTAGCGCGCCGTGGTCAGCTTCAGGGCCCCGTCCTCTCCGCCGCGCAGCGGGATCACCGACTGCACCGAGCCCTTGCCGAAGGTGGTCAGGCCGACGATCTCGGCCCGATGGCGGTCCTGCAGGGCGCCGGAGACGATCTCGGCGGCCGAGGCGGTGCCGGAGTTGGTCAGGACCACGATCGGCAGGCCGTGGGTCAGGTCGCCGCCCTTGGCGTTGTAGCGCTCGATGTCCTGGGCGTCGCGGCCGCGCTGGGACACCACC
>CAZTMF010000770.1:0-1464 GCA_964614675.1 uncultured Caulobacteraceae bacterium
CCCTGCCGAGCGCGGCCGTCGCTTCGGAGGACGCCCGTTTTTGCGACCACCATGGCTTCGATTTCGGGGCCATGGAGAAGGCGCTGCGGCACGACCAGAGCGGGCGAGGGCGGCTGATGGGCGGCTCCCGTTCCGGGAGCCGCCCCGCCGCACGATCGCCGCCCTTCTGCGTTCCTTGTGCTAACCCCCGCCAGACACCACCTAGAAAGCCCGATGACGCACAACGCCCTGGACCCTCCGCCCCTCCGGCGATCGAACCCTCCCCATCGCCGGATCGCGGCGATCCTCGTGGGGGTGGTGATCGCCGTCGGCGTGATCTTCGCCCTCGTCCACTTCCTGCATCCGCCCGCAGCCGGGCGGGGAGGCCTTGGCGGTTCCAGCGGCTTCGAGGCCGCCGGCTTCAACCGCACAGGCGGAGGCGCTGCCGCGCCCGAACCGCCGCCGGCGGTGACGCCCGAGGCCGCCGCCACGACCACCGCCAACCTCAGGGCCGCCCAGCGGGCCGCCGAATCCCCTGCGCTTGCGACACACCCGGTGCAGGTCGCGACGGTGTCGCCTCCGGCCGGACGCCCGGCCCGCGGCCTTGGCGTCACCCAATCCGTCGATCAGGTCGGCGCGTCGGACGGCTGATGAGCACCCTGCTGGTCGACGTCGTCGGCGTCGCGGCGGGACTTTGCTCGATGAGCAGCTTCGTGCCGCAGATCGTGAAGATCCTGCGCGAGCGCGACGCGGAATCCGTGTCGCTGCGCATGTACATCGTGACCGTCACCGGTTTCGTCCTCTGGACAGCCTACGGAGCGCTGCTGGGGAGCTGGCCGGTCTGGGTTTCCAACGCGGTGAATCTGTCACTGGCGGCCGCGATACTGGCGCTCAAGCTGCGCTACGGCTCCGGAGCACGGCCTTCCGGGGCTTGACTTCACCCTGGCCGGCCGCGAAACCGCCTCGCTCTATTCAAGACGCAAGGCATGCAGCCGCGCGGTGCGCAGCGGCCCAACGGAAGGACAGTCAATGGCCCTCAGAGTCGCGATCAACGGCTTCGGCCGCATCGGCCGCCTGGTGCTGCGGTCCATCTACGAGTTCGGACGCCGCGATATCGAGGTGGTGGCGATCAACGATCTGGGCCCCATCGAAACCAACGCCCACCTGTTCCGCTACGACTCCACCCATGGACGTTTCCCGAACCGCGTGACTGTGGAGGGCGACATCCTCGACATCGGCCTCGGGCCGATCAAGTGCACCGCCGTCCGCGATCCCGCCGAGCTGCCGCACAAGGACCTGGGCGTCGACATCGCCCTGGAATGCACCGGCATCTTCACCTCCAAGGACAAGGCCTCGGCCCACCTGAAGGCCGGCGCCAAGCGGGTGCTGATCTCCGCCCCGGCCGACGGCGTCGACAAAACCATCGTCTACGGGGTGAACCACGAGAGCCTGACGGCCGATGACGTGGTGGTCTCCAACGCCTCC
>CAZTMF010000771.1:0-1462 GCA_964614675.1 uncultured Caulobacteraceae bacterium
AGGCGATCACCTCCATGCCGAACACCTTGGCGTATTCGGCCATGCGCTTGCCGATGCGGCCGAGGCCGAGCAGGCCCAGGGTCCGGCCCGCCAGGATCAGGCCCGTCGTCGACTGCCAGCCGCCGTCCCGCATGCGCCGGTCCTCCTGGGCGATATGGCGGACGGTGGCGATCATCAGGCCCCAGGCGAGCTCGGGCGTGGCGTTGGAGACGCCGCGGAAGGCCGGCGCGCCGTAGTTCGAGTGGCAGACCACGACGCCGTGCTCGGTGGCGGCGGCCATGTCGAGGTTCGGCAGGCTCATGCCGATGATGGTGATCAGCTTCAGCTTCGGCAGGCGCGAGATCAGGGTGCGGGGCAGGGCCATGCGCTCGCGCACGGTGACCAGGACGTCGAAGTCCTTCAGCGCCTCGGCCGCCTCGTCCTCGGCGAGGCGCCGGTCGAAGACGGTGGTCTCGGCCTTGGCCTGCACCGCCGACCAGTCCGCCACCTCGAGCGCGGCGTGGGCGTAGTCGTCGAGGATGGCGACCTTGGGCATGTCCGCTCCCTCCATCCTATCCATCTAGACCGTCAATCGCGGGCTTGTCGCGCGAACCCATGCACTCTTCCCCTTGATCAGGCCCCCTGATGCCCTGCATTCATCGGTGCAGGGAAACGCGGGGTGGGTATGACCGGGATTCGACGTTGGGCGGCGGCGCTGGCCGTCGTGGCGATCGCCGCCTTGCCGGCGCTGGGGGCAGGGCGGGGGCCAGCCGCCGTCGACGGCGCACGGATCCGCGCCGCCGATCGCGAGCCGCAGAACTGGATGGCCGTGGGGCGGACCTATGCAGAGACGCACTTCAGTCCGCTGACCGGAATCAACGCCTCGAACGTGAAGCGCCTGGGCCTGGCCTGGCACGCCGACCTCAACACCTATCGCGGCGTGGAGTCCTCGCCGATCGAGGTGGACGGCGTGCTCTACAACATCTCGGCCTGGAACATCACGACGGCCTATGACGCGCGCACCGGCAAGGTGCTCTGGACCTACGACCCCAAGGTGCCCCCCGAGTACGGCCGCAAGGCCTGCTGCGACATCGTCAGCCGGGGCCTCTCGGTCTGGAAGGGACGGGTCTACATCGCTGCGCTGGATGGGCGGCTGATCGCGCTCGACGCCCGCACGGGCCAGCCGGCCTGGAGCGTCGACACCTTCGCCGGCGAGCCGCCCTGGCCCTATACCATCACCGGGGCGCCGCGCGTGTTCGACGGCAAGGTGCTGATCGGCAACGGCGGCGCCGAACTCGGAGTCAGGGGCTTTGTCACCGCCTACGACGCGGCGACCGGCAGGAAGCTCTGGCGCTTCTACACCGTGCCGAACGACCCCTCGAAAGGCCCCGACCACGCGGCGTCCGACAGCGCCATGGAGATGGCCGCCAAGACCTGGACCGGCGAGTGGTGGAAGTACGGCGGCGGCGGCACCGCCTGGGAC
>CAZTMF010000772.1:0-1458 GCA_964614675.1 uncultured Caulobacteraceae bacterium
GCACGGCGCTGAGCGCCTTGCCGGCGGCGACGAGGATGCGGGCGAGCGCTTCGGCCTGAGGCACGGTGCGCGGAAAGCCGTCGAGGAGAAAGCCACGGGCCGTGTCGGGCTGCGTGAGGCGATCGGCGAGGACGTCGAGAATGAGCTCGTCGGGGACGAGCTGACCGGCGTCCATGAACGCCTTGGCGCGGTTGCCGAGGGCCGAGTCCTCGGAGACCTGAGTGGGTCCGTCCGCCGACGCGGTCTCGGTGGCGCCGTCGCCGCTGAACTCGTTGTGCACGCCCCTGGCGGCGCCGACCGCGGCCCTGCCGGTGGTCTTGGCGGCGAACGATCCGCCCTTCCAGGCGAGTTGCCCGCCCTTCATCGCGCCCCAGGCGGCGCCGCCGATCACATTGCCGGCCACCGAACCCACGCTGGAGGCGGCGCAGCCGGACAGCGAGACGCCGAGGATGAGGATTGCGGCCAGGCCGCCGAAGGTGATGCGCATGGTCAAGCTCCCTCGGCCGGCATCTGGCCAGAGGGACGTTAAGGCTCCGTTAGGGCTGATCCGGCGCGGGCGTCGCCGTGCGCCCCCGGGCGATTCAGAGCGTATCGACCAGCACCACCTCGGCGTCGCCCAGGGCCTTCACCTCGATCTCGCGCTCGGCGGAAATGGCCGCGCCGTCGCGGGCTTCGATCCTGACGCCGTTGACTTCCAGGTCGCCCTGGGCGGAGGCCAGATAGGCGTGGCGGCCTTCGCCCAGCTCGTAGCGGACGCTCTCCCCCGCATTAAGGGTCGCGGCCAGCACCCGGGCGTCGGCCCGGATCGGCAGGGCGTCCGGATCGCCGTCGCCCGAGGCCAGGGTCACGAAGCGGCCGGAACGATCGCTCTTGGGGAAGGGGCGCTGGTTCCAGAACGGCTCGCCGCCGCGCTCGCGTGGCTGGATCCCGATCTGGAAGATCCGGGTGGGGCCGGCTTCGAGATTGTACTCGGCGTGGCGGATGCCCGAGCCGGCGCTCATCACCTGCACGTCGCCCGCCTCGGTGCGGCCCTTGTTACCGAGCGAATCCTGATGGGTGATCGCTCCGGAGCGCACATAGGTGATGATCTCCATGTCGCGGTGGGGATGGGGCGGAAAGCCTGTCTCCGGCGCGATCTCGTCGTCGTTCCAGACGCGCAGCGCGCCCCAGCCCATGCGGTCCGGATCGTGGTAGTCGCCGAACGAGAAGTGGTGGCGGGTGTCGAGCCAGCCGAAGTCGAAACGGCCGAGCGCGTCCTTGGGTCTGCGTTCGATCATGGGGTCCTCCTGGTTTCGGAGATAGGGAGCTCCCACGCAATTGCAACCGACACAGTGCCTATTGCTGGGAACCCTCGTAGATCCCCATGACCTTGTCGAGCATGGCCATCGCATCGGGCTTGGCCCGCTGGAAGGAGTTGCGGCCGATGATGGAGCCGAAGCCGCCGCCGTCGCGGATGGC
>CAZTMF010000773.1:0-1448 GCA_964614675.1 uncultured Caulobacteraceae bacterium
CCTCATGGTCAAGTCAGCCCGGATTCACCCTTGCTGCGCAGGGGCCGTCCTAGTTGCTGGCGACGGCCAGGGCCTTCCCTTTGCTGACGGTCAGGGTGGGTGGAGCGTTGAAACCGCCGCCCTGCTTCTCAGCGAAAAGCTTGAGCCACATCGTGTCGCCATCCTGGTAGTAGGACGTCTCGGTGGCCGCGCGCAGCGCCGCCAGGCTGGTTTGCGCCGCGCCCTTATCGGCGGAGGTGAATCCGTGCATCTGCAAGACGACCCATGAACCGTCCTTGCCCGTCAGTCGGAGCGGCAGGGTGGCCCTGTCGGTGTCGACCGCAACGTCGACGCCGCTGCGGATCGTGGTCTGGCCGTGATAGTCGAAGGTCCTGCCGTTGCGGCTGATCGTGATCGGCTTCTCGACAGGAGCAGGACCAGGACCGCGGGCGAAGGCGAAACCGGCGCCCAGGGTGAGGCGGCCATAGTCGCCCTTGCACACGGCCGCGCGCCAGTCCGGCTTCATCACACAGGCTTCGTCGTCGTTGGCGATGCCGTTGTCGATGACGATATAGGCGCCCGGGACCCCGCTGGCCGAGCCGTCCAGATCATGGATCGCCGCGGTCAGGAAGGCGGCGCTGGTTCCGAAATCGCTGGCCCACCGCTGCTCCCTCGGAGGGAAGTAGACCGGCTTGGCGTTGACGAACTTGAGGCCCCGGACGGAGTTTTCGGGATCCATGCCGAAGCTGGTGAACATCAGATAGGACATCGCGCTGGTCTTGCGCGTGGCGTTGTCCTGGAAGTTGACGAAGGTGACGTTCGAAAGGGCATGAAGCCGGTCGTAGAACTCGTAGCCGCGGATCGGGAAATCCGCGACCTGGGGTTTCGGCAAGCTGCGGCCGTAGGCGATTTCGGTCTTGGTGGTCGGATTGCCGATGTTGTCGGTCTCGCCCACGAACAACGAGTCGGAGGTCTTCGACGTGAAGGAGGCGCCGCCGCCCAGGCCGCTCGCGAAGGTCATGCCGATGGCGTTGTCGGCCATCTTCAGGTTCCGGAATAGCGTCGCCTCGCCTCGCATCCACAGGCCGCCGTTGCGGTTCTTGTAGGCGGTCAGATCCTGGAAGAGATTCTCGACCGGCTCGCTCGAGTTGTCGGCGACATTCTTGCGGGGGATATAGACGGTGCCGGTCACGCCGAAGGTGTTATCCGGAAGGATGTTCCGGTCGAACATGAAGCCGTCGTAGTTCGAGTGGGCGACATTGCCCCTGAACTCACCGAACGGCGTGCGGCGCGGCCAGATGGTCTTGCTGATCTCCGAATCCTTGAAGGCGCCCTGCGGGTGCTCCGGCAGCGACATCCAGAAGCCGTTCGCGTCCGAACCCGCGGCGACATTGTCGATGTAGCTGTTCGCCGGATTGGTGATCCAGTAGGTCGCCGCGGTGTTGTCCGACGGGATCAGGATGTCTTTG
>CAZTMF010000774.1:0-1445 GCA_964614675.1 uncultured Caulobacteraceae bacterium
GGTCAGGGTGTTGGTCATGGTCTGCACCGCGATCGGCGCATCCCCGCCAATCTCCACCGAACCCACACGGATCTTCCGCGACACCCGCCGCTCGATCATCCGCCATGGGCGCACGTGCCCAAGATCTGAAGCTGTCATGGCGCGCCTTATAGGGGAGTCCGAGGTCTTTGTCTGCCCGGGGGAGGGCCGAGTTCAGCCCTGCACGCCGGTCGCAGCCGCTGTCTTCGCGCGGTTGGCCGCCCGCACGCCCAGCCAGAGGGGCACGGTCAGGACCAGGAAGCCCAGGCTGACCAGCAGCAGCGTCAGGTCCGAGGAGACCGAAGTCCAGACGCAGAAGCCCAGGCTCAGGACCGCCGAGGCCCGCAGCCCCAGGCGGGCTTTCGGAGACGCCACCTTGCCGCTGATCCGCAGCGCCGCGATCGCGCACCAGCCGTACATCACCAGGGTCAGGATGGTGGAGATGTCGATCAGGGTCTGGAACTGGCGCCCCAGGGTGGGGGAGATGGTCAGGAGCACGGTCGCCGTCTCCAGGACGGCCAGGAACACCAGGGCGTTGATCGAGGCGCCGCGCCGGTCGACGCGGGCGAGAAAGGCCGGGAAGTAGCCGGTGGCGGCCGAGGCGCGGGTGGTCTCGGCGGTCAGCAGAGTGATGCCGCTGGCGGTGCCCGCGGCCTTGAGCATGGCGCAGGCGGCGACGGCCGCGGCCAGGGCCGGGCCGAACATCCGGCCGATGGCCAGGGCGAAGGGCGCGTTCGAACGGCCGAGCTCGGCCGCGTGTGTCAGGCCCAGGATCGCGCTGGTCGCCAGGATGAAGATCACCGTGGCGATGAGCACCCCGGCGATGGTCGCGATCGGGACGTTGCGCGCCGGCCGGCGGACGACGGAAGCGGCGACGATGCCGCTCTCCATGCCGGTGTAGGCCCAGAAGATCAGCAGCAGCGACGCCTGAGTCCCCTCCAGCAGCGGCCGGCCGGTCGGGTTCCAGTTGCGGGCGTAGAGCGACGGGTCGAACCAGAACCAGCCGAGGAGGCCGACCGCCGCGACGGGCAAGGCGCCCAGCGCCAGCGTCCAGCCGCCGAACTTGCCCGCGATCCTGGGCCCCAGCGCATTGACCAGGGTCAGGAGCCAGATCACCGCGATGGTCGCGCCCGCTGAGGCCAGGGGCGATCGCAGGATCGGCAGGAAAACGGTCAGATAGCCGGTGACCGCCAGGGCGATGGCGACCGTGCCGGTCCAGTTGGAGACCCAGTAGGCGAAGCCGGACTGGAATCCGGCATAGCGGCCGGCGGCGATGCGGGCGTAGTCGGCCACGCCGTCGACGTCGGGACGCAGGACCACCAGGGCGCTGAAGACCACGGCGAGCAGCAGCGCGCCGACGGCGCCGGCGATCCAGCCGAACAGGCTCACCCCGCCGATCGAGGCCAGGGTGGCGGGCAACAGGAATA
>CAZTMF010000775.1:0-1444 GCA_964614675.1 uncultured Caulobacteraceae bacterium
GACGAGCCTTATTGCACGATGCGCGCGTGGACGTCGCCCTTCATGATGACGCGCCGCCCGCGGTCATAGACGCCATAGGACGAGGCGGTCACGCGGCCAAGAGGGCCATGTCCCTCGACCCCGGACGTGCCGTAGACGGCCCCCTTGGCGGTGTCCACCGTCGCGTCGGGGGTTTGGAAGGCATAGGGGCCGGACTGCACCTGGACCTTGCCGCTCAGGGTCAGCTGGCGTTGATCCTCGTGGTAGACGCCCTGGGCCGCCTGGACGGTCGTGGGCTGCGCCGAGCCGGCGTCCAGGGTCAGGTTCGGCGCCGCGAGGGTGACGGCCCGGCCGGTGTGGTTGTCACGGGCGGCCTCGGCGGCCCCCAGCACAAAGGCGTGGTTCGAGTTGTCGCGGCCGTAGAAGCGCGGATTGAGCATGCGCAGCCCCGTCGACTGGGGCGGTTTGGGCTGTGTGGCCTTGATCAGCAGCGAGCGCCCGGCGACCCAGGCGACCAGCAGGCCGCCGATCAGGATGATCACCACCGGCAGGGCGCGCCGCCAGAACCGGATCGACTGGGAGCGCCGTCGCCACCTCTCCATCTGCTCATGGCGCGCGCCCGGAGCGGGAGCGGCGTGGCGGGGGCGGCTGTCCGGCATAGGCCTAGCCGTGGGCGAAGATGTCGACGTCTTCCCAGCCGGCGGTGTCCAGCTTGGCCCGGCACGGAATGAAGTCGAAGCAGGCCTGGGCCAGCTCGGTGCGGCCTTCGCGGGCGAGCATCTGGTCGAGCTTGGTCTTCAGTGCGTGCAGGTTCAGCACATCCGACGCGGCGTAGGCGACCTGTTCGGGGGTCAGTTGCGAGGCGCCCCAGTCCGAACACTGCTGTTGCTTGGAGATGTCGATCCCCAGCAGCTCCTTGGTCAGGTCCTTCAGGCCGTGACGGTCGGTGTAGGTGCGGGTCAGCCTGGAGGCGGTCTTGGTGCAATAGACCGGCGCCGTGACGACGCCGAGGTGGCGGATGAACATAGCGATATCGAAGCGGCCGAAGTGGAAGATCTTCAGCACCGCCGGATCGGCCATCAGCCGCTTGAGGTTGGGGCAGTCGTAGCCGGGCCGCCCCAGCCGCACCACGTGCGCGTCGCCGTCGCCCGCCGAAAGCTGCACCACGCAGAGCGGGTCGCGTCCCAGGCGCAGGCCCATGGTCTCAGAATCGACGGCGACCGAGTCGCCGAAGCTCAGGCCGTCGGGGATGTCGCCTTCATGCAGATAGTTGGGCAAGGACGGGATGCTCCGGCGGGGTTTGCGGACGGGGTGTCCGCCGTCGCCGGATGCGGACTTGACCCCCGCCGAGGGAGCGGCGGGATGGTGCCCAGGAGAGGACTCGAACCTCCACGACCGTTAAGCCACTGGCACCTGAAGCCAGCGCGTCTACCAATTCCGCCACCTGGGCAGGCGATCCGGCGAT
>CAZTMF010000776.1:0-1440 GCA_964614675.1 uncultured Caulobacteraceae bacterium
CCGTACACGTCCAGACGCCTTGTCGACCTCGATCTCGGCGACCGCCCCGCCCCATGACGCAAGATGGGTGCCGAGGCCGATCCCTCGCCCGGTCACCACCTGGGCGTCCGACAGTGAAGAGGCCGCCCGCCGGGGAGTCCAGCCGGCCGCCTTGGCCGCCGCGTCCAGCACGCCCAGCCATCGCTCGTCGGCTATGTTCAGCCTGCGGAACTCATAGGGATCGCGCCCGAGCCTGTAGGCCAGCTGGTCGATGGCCTGCTCCGAGGTGAATGCGAAGGACAGGTCCAGCGGCGAGCGCAGCCAGGCGCCCCTGAGGTAGGCCTGCCCGGGCACGTGATGGTTGACCAGCTTGAGGTTCGCGATGGCGTACTGGCCGCCGCAGGTGCCCGTCGCCACCTGCTGGGAGGGGAAGGTCGGCCACTCGGTGGGCGCGGTCCCCATGGCCAGCTGCTGGGCGGCTTCGACCTGGCTCCAGTTGTGCTGCCAGCCGTCGTACTGATAGGCGACGATCTTGCCGTCGGCTCCGGCCGCGACCTTCACTTCGCCGAGGTGCGCGGGGCCATAGGTGTCCCAGCCGTGCTCGTCCCAGCGCATGAACTGCAGCCGCACCGGCCGCCCCGACAGCTGGGAGGTGATGGCCGCCGCCTGGGCCACGTCGTCGTAGCAGCTGTGGCCATAGGTGCCCGAGGCGTCGCGGAACCGCACACTGATTTTCGGCTCCGGTAGGCCGAGGATGGTCGCCAGCTCGCGGCGCAGGTTGTAGATGTCCTGGCTGGTCGAGATCACCAGCGCTCCGTCCGGACGCACGTCGGCCAGGGCGCAACCCGGCGCGAAGGTGGCGTGGGATTGGTAGGGCCCGCGGCAGGTCATGGACACGCTCTGGGCGGAGCCGGCGAAGGCGCCGGCGGAGTCGCCGCGCTGCAGCACCACCGTGTCGGTGGTCGGGCCTGCGCGCATCTGGTCGTGGAGCCGGTCCTGGGCCGGCAGGGTGGGGGTCTCGTCCCAGGTCACCTTGAGCTGGCGCGCGGCCTTGACCGCGTCCCACTCGCGATCGGCGACCACGGCCAGGAAGTCGCCCCGCCGCACCACCTTGGCCCCGGGGACGGAGGCGATCGAGGCCTCGTCGACGCCGATCACCCTGGCTCCCGAACCATAGGCCCGCTGGCCGCGCGGGCGGACCACCCGGGCGTGCAGCATGCCGGGAAGGCGCTCGTGCTGGATATAGCCGTAGCGGCCGGCGACCTTGGCCGGCAGGTCCTTGCGGGGCGCCGGCCGGCCGACCAGCTTGTATTGCTCGGGCCGCTTCACCGGCGCCTTGCCCGTGACCTTCACCTCGAAGCGCCTGTCGCCGATCAGCTGGCCATAGGTGACGGTTTGGCGGCCGCGGTCACCCTTGAGGAACACCACCCCGCGCGAGACCTCCAGCTGGTCCACGGGCGC
>CAZTMF010000777.1:0-1437 GCA_964614675.1 uncultured Caulobacteraceae bacterium
ACTTCCGCGACGAGTACGTCCAGTACACGCCTGACATCCTGCAGAGCACGGTGTCGTTCCAGGACCAGGTGGCCGGCGTCTATCCGACCGCCTACGAAGATGCGGCCACCTCGGCCCGTGAAGGCTACGGCGAACTCTACGTCCCGGTCCTCAAGGACCTGCCGGGCATCCGCAGCCTGAGCTTCGAACTGGGCGCCCGCTACTCGACCTACACCGGGGACGACCACCTGTCCGGCCAGAAGATCACCCCGCCGGGCGGCTGGACCTACAAGATCCTCGGCGACTGGCAGGTCACGGACTGGGCCCGCGTCCGCGGCGGCTACAACCTGGCCGTCCGCTCTCCGAACGCCGGCGAACTGTTCCTCGGCAAGCAGGAGGTCTTCGCGGGCTCCACCCAGTACGGCGACCCCTGCACCCTCCGGGCCATCGCGCCCTTCGGGGCCGGCGGCGCCGACGCGGGCAAGGGTCAGGGCATCGATCCGAACAGCGGCGCTCACTACAACGTGGCGGCTGGCCAGACGCAGGCCGGCGCCCAGAGCGCCTACAACATCTGCCGCGCTCTGATGGGCACGACCGGAGCCAACTACTACTACAACACCGGTCCGGGCTTCACCGGAAGCGGCGCGGCCCAGGCCGTCGCGGCGCCTGCGCCGTTCGGCTTCGAGAACCAGCTGGGCAACACCAAGCTGCAGGCGGAAAAGGGTCACACCTGGACGGCCGGCCTGGTGCTGAGCTCACCGATCCACAATGCCTTGATCGGCAACCTCCACGCTTCGGCCGACTGGTACTCGATCAAGGTGAACAACGCGATCGAGCTGCAGTCCGTCGATCAGGTGAAGCAGGCCTGCTACGGCCAGAGCGCTCCTGACGCGGCCACCGCCGCTACGGTCGCCGCTTCGGCGCCTTGCCAGCTGGTCAGCCGCATCCCGGGCACCGGCAACGAGGACGTGACCACGGTCCAGTTCAAGAACCTGGCTACGATCTGGACCTCGGGCGTCGACTTCGAAGTGGATGACGGCTGGAACTTCAACGACGTCGGCCTGACCAGCGTGCCGGGCCGCCTGCAGTTGAACTGGCTGTTCACCTGGCTCCAGAAGTACGACAGCTCGGCCTATCCGGGCGCCCCGGTCTTCCATTGGGCCGGCACCCTGGGCCCGTCTCTGAACGGCGTGCAGCAGGGCTCGGCCTACAAGTACAAGATGAACACGACCCTGACCTACCTGGAGGGCCCGCTCAGCGTCAGCCTCTCCTGGCGGTTCCTGCCGCACACCCACTCGGCCTCGTACCCGCTCTATGTGACGTCGGCTGCGGGTCTGGCGGAATGCGGGACGTCGGTCAGCTGCTCTCTGGACACCAAGGCCTACCACCAGTTCGACTTGTCGGCGACGTACACCATCAAGAAGAACTACGTGCTTCGCGTGGGTATCCAGAACCTGT
>CAZTMF010000778.1:0-1432 GCA_964614675.1 uncultured Caulobacteraceae bacterium
TCGGCCAGACCGATCGCCTCTTGCAGACGCTGTTCGGGCGAACGAAGCCGGTCGGCCCGCGGCCGAACCGGATGCACGACGATGGCGGTCTGGACTTGGGGGCTGTGGTCGACGGTCCGGTCGGTCACTCGATGTCCTGGTCGGCAGACGGCTCGTAGAGCTGCACCGGCTGGGCCGGCATGATGGTCGAGATCGCGTGCTTGTAGACCAGTTGCGCCTGGCCATCGCGCCGCAGCAGCACGCAGAAATTATCGAACCAGGCGACCACGCCCTGCAGCTTGACGCCGTTCACCAGATAGATGGTCAGCGGGGTCTTGGACTTGCGGACGCTGTTCAGGAAGGTGTCCTGCAGGTTCTGTTTCTTATCGGTCGCCATGGGAGATGCCTTTTCTCGTTTTCCGGAGGCAGTCGCCTCCACACACACACTGATATCTAGGCCTTTGCAGGGGCTCGCGACAACGGCGACGAACACCTAAAGCGCGCGCGCCGCCGCATCGCTCACATAGGAGGCTCTGAGCCTCCTCGCCACCGGCCCGGGCTTGCCGTCGCCGATGGGAATCCCATCGATCGAGACAACCGGGGTGACCAGGCTTCCCGCGCCGGTGATGAAGGCCTCGCGGGCCTGCTTGGCTTCCTCGAGGCTGAAGGGCCGCTCGGCCACGGGCAGGCCCTCCCGGGCGATGATGTCCAGGAGGCTCCGGCGCGTAATCCCGCGCAGGATGTTGGCGTTGAGATCGCGGGTGCGCAGCACGCCCTCGCGATCGACGATCCAGGCGTTGGACGACGCACCCTCGGTGACGAGGCCGAGTTCGTCGACGAACCAGGCCTCCGCCGCTCCGCTCTCGCGCGCCGCCTGCTTGGCCAGGACGTTGGGGAGCAGAGCGATCGTTTTGATGTCGCAGCGCGCCCAGCGGGTCTCCGGCGTGGAGACGACGCCGATGCCCTTGGCCGCCTTGCTCTCGGACGCCGCCATGTCGACCGGCTTGGCCGTGATCACCATCGCGGGGCGCACCGGGCGGGTCGGGAAGGCGTGGTCCCGGGGCGCGACGCCGCGGCTCACCTGCAGATAGACGAGGCCGTTTTTCACCCGGTTGCGCCGGACCGTCTCGCGCAGCACCAGCTCCAGCGCCTTGCGGCTCATGGGAACGGGGATGCGCAGTTCTCCCAGCGAACGCTCCAGCCGCGCGAAATGGCCCTCGGCGTCGGCGAGCTTGCCGCCGAACACCGCCCAGACCTCGTAGACCCCGTCGGCCAGCTGATAGCCGCGGTCCTCGATGTGCACGCAGGCGTCCGAATGCGGGACGAAGCGCCCGTTCACATAGGCCACACGAGACATCAGGCGTCCTCTTCCTCGACCTCGCCGGCGCGCGAGGCGACGCCCAGGGACTTCAGCTTGCGGTGCAGGGCCGAGCGCTCCATGCCGATGAAGGCG
>CAZTMF010000779.1:0-1427 GCA_964614675.1 uncultured Caulobacteraceae bacterium
AGGACCGAGGAGCCGGCGATGCGGTGGCGCCAGGCCGTGGGCCGGCCGTTCTCCAGACGCGCCGCGAAGCTGTCGACGTAGGCGGGGCGGTAGAGCTCCTGCTGGATATCCTCCTCGCGGGTCCAGACGATCCGGACCGGACCCTGGACCTCCTTGGCGATCCGCACCGCCTTGATCACCCCGTCGACCTCGAGCCTGCGCCCGAAGCCGCCGCCCATCAGCTGGTTGTGGATGGTGACCTGCTCGGGCCTGAGACCGCAGACCCGCGCCGCCTGGGCCTGGGCCAGGGTGATCACCTGGGTGCCGCCCCAGATCTCGCAGGCGTCGGGGCGGACCTCGACGGTGTAGTTCATCGGCTCCAGCGGGGCGTGAGCCAGGAAGGGGACGTGGTAGGTCGCCTCCAGCGAGCTCTGGTCGCCGAGCGCCTTGAGGGCATCGCCGTCGTTCCTCGCCACCGCGCCTGAGCGCTGCGCGGCGCCTTCGAGCTGGCCCTTGATCTCGGCGGAGGTGACGCCGGCGTTCGGCCCCTCGTTCCAGGTGACGTCGAGCGCCTCGAGGCCCTTGCGGGCCGCCCACATATGGTCGGCGACGACGGCGACGAGGTCGTCCAGCACCACGATCTGGCGCACGCCCGGCACGGCCTTGGCCTGGGCGTCGTCGACGCGCCCGACCTTGCCGCCGAACACGGGCGAGGACATCAGGGTCGCGACTTTGGCCCCCGGGATCTTCACGTCGATGCCGAAGCGAGCCTGGCCGTTGACCTTGGCCGGCGTGTCGAGCCGCTTCAGCGGCTTGCCGATCAGGCGGAAGGTCTTCGGGTCCTTGAGCGGCGGATCCGCGGGCGGCGTCAGGGCCGCGGCCTGGTCGACCAGGGCCCCGTAGCCGAGCCTCCGACCGGACGCGTCATGCACCACCTGGCCGGGCTCGGTGCGGCAGGCCCCGGGCGAGACGCCCCAGGCGCTGGCTGCGGCCTGGACCAGGAGCGCCCGCGCGCCGGCGCCCGCCTTTCGCAGCGGCGTCCAGAAGGCCCGGATGGAGCTGGAATTGCCGGTCACCTGGCTGCGCAGCATGGCGTTGGCGTACTTCTTGTCGTCGGGCGGCGCGGCCTCGAGCTGCACGCGGCCGAGATCCAGGTCCATCTCCTCGGCCAGGATGGTGGCGATCGCGGTGTAGATCCCCTGGCCCATCTCGATCTGGGGCATGATCAGGGTCGCGGTCCCGCTGCGGTCCAGGCGGATGAAGGCGTTGGGCTCGAACACGCCCGGCTCGTGGTCCGGCTCGGAGAGGACCAACCCCGGCGCGACGAAGCCGACCAGCAGTCCCCCGCCCGCCGCGGCTCCGGCTTTCAGCAGGAAGCGGCGCGAGGGTCCGGGCATCAGGAGGGGGTCCCGGCCGCGCGCTTGATGGCCTTGCGGATGCGCACATAG
>CAZTMF010000780.1:0-1427 GCA_964614675.1 uncultured Caulobacteraceae bacterium
CCATGCTCGAGCTCTACCGGCGGCTGCTGGCGCTCAGGCGGAGCAGCCAGGCCCTCAGCCTCGGCGACTATGTCGAGATCTCGGCCAGGAACGGCGTCCTGGTCTACGAGCGCCGCACGGCGGACGAGCGCATCCTGGTGGTGCTGAACCTGACGCCCGAAATCCGCACGGCCATGTTGCCGCCCAACGTGCGCTGGACGTCGCTGCTCTTCACCACGCGGCCGGGCGCCGGCGGTCCGGCGCGGGACCGGATCGAGCTGGAGCCCGACGAAGGCGTGATCCTCGGGGTCGGGTGACCCGCCCGGAGCCTGATCAGGCCGCGGCGAGATTTTCGCCGGCGCAGTCGACCAGGTCGCTGTGCCCAAATCCCTTGGAGTAGTCGAGGAGCGAGACCACCGTCGGAACGACGCGAAACAGCGCCACCTGGTCCGGCGTCGGCATCTCCGGCAGGGGCGATCGCTGCGACGGATAGCGGGCCGTCAGCAGGCGCATGATCTTCTCGCCCTCGGCGCGGTCCAGAACGCGCTGGGCCCGACCGGCCAGGGAGACGCCGGTGATCTCCATCACCTGGGGCGTCTCGTCGTCTATGGTCAGGGAGACCCGGTCGTCCCGAGCGAGGTTGCGGGCCTTCTGGCTCTCCAGACCGCAGAGGAAATAGAGGCTGAGACCTTCGTTTGCGTAGCCGACGGTGGTCGCCTGGGGCCAGCCGTCGGGCCGGACCGTTGCGATGGTCATGTTCCGATGCCCATCCAGAATCGACTGGATCTTGCTCCTGATCGCGGCGTCCATGCGCGGCCTCCTCGGATGTAGCGTTGAAGCATCAGCCTGCCAGCAGCGGCCGTCGCCGCATTGACATGGCTCAGGGGAATTCGGTCTTGCCGGCGCCGGGAACGATTGGATCAAGCGTTGGTTCTAGGTGGGCGTTTCGGCCGCGCTTCGGCTTGCCGCCGTGTGCGCCGAGCGCTCCCGAAAACCGGAGCCGGAGGTGTCAGAGGGGATGCACGCCATCACCGTCAAGCCTGGCGAGGCGCAGTCAGTCCGTCTGGACCAGCTCCCCGAGCCCGAAGTCGCGCCCGGCGAAGCCCTGATCCAGGCGGTGGCGCTCGGGATCTGCGGCACCGACGCCGAGATCATCGCCGGCGACTACGGCTGGGCCCCTAACGGGCAAGACCGGCTTGTCCTCGGTCACGAGTCCCTGGGCCGCGTGCTGCAGGCCCCCGAAGGCTCCGCGTTGTCGGAGGACGACCTTGTGGTCGGCATCGTGCGGCGGCCCGATCCTGTGCCATGCCCGGCCTGCGCAGGGGGCGAGTGGGACATGTGCCGCAACGGCCTGTACACCGAGCACGGCATCAAGCAGGTCGATGGCTTCGGGGCCGAGCGCTATGCGCTGGAACCGCAATTCGTGGTCAAGGTCGATCCGGCGCTGG
>CAZTMF010000781.1:0-1423 GCA_964614675.1 uncultured Caulobacteraceae bacterium
TGGCGCCCACGTCGACGATGCTGTCGGCCTCGGTCGGGCGCATGGCCTGGACGAACCGCTCGAACATCTTGCGGCGCTGGTAGCCGGCGACGCGCACCGGCAGGGAATCCGGCCGCGCGACGTTGTACTGGGCGTTGACGCCAACTGCGTGGGTATCGCTCATCGGCTGTTGTGTAGCCGGTGGTCGCTCCCTTGCGAAGGGCCAAGCTGACGCAGAGAAGCTACGCGGCCTCCGCGTCCATGTCGCCCTCGGGATCCGGTCCGATGCCGTCGATCCCTTGCTCGCGCACCTTGCGATAGAGGGTCGAGCGGCCGATGCCGAGGCGGCGGGCCACCTCGCTCATGTGGCCCGAATAGATGCCGATGGCGAGCTGGATCAGGTCCTTCTCGATCTCCTCCAGAGTCCGCAGATGACCGCGGTCGTCGAGGATCCGCACCGGCGCCTCCTTGGGCATGTCGGCGATGAAGGCCTGGGCCGAGGCCGCCGCCGCGATGACCGCGCTGGCCCCGGCGGACATGTCGGCCATCGGCGGCTTCAGCCCCGAGATCGAGGGGAAGTCGTGCGGCTGCAGATAGGGGCCGTCGGCCAGGACGATGGCGCGATAGACGGCGTTCTCGAGCTGGCGGACGTTGCCCGGCCAGTCGTGGACCATCAGGAGCTGCAGCGTCTCGCTGGTGGCGCCGACCACGCCCTTGCCCTCTTCGACATTGAAGCGGCGGACGAAATGCTCGACCAGGGCCGGAATGTCCTCGACGCGTTCGCGTAGGGACGGCGCCTCGATCGGGAAGACGTTGAGTCGATAGAACAGATCCTCGCGGAAGCGGCCGTTGGCCACCGCCTGGGCCAGATCGCGGTTTGTGGCCGAGATCACGCGGACATCGACCTTGGTCGGCCGCTTGCCGCCGACGGCGTCGACCTCGCCTTCCTGCAGGGCGCGCAGCAGCTTCACCTGCATGTCGAGGGGCAACTCGCCGATCTCGTCGAGGAACAGGGTGCCGCTGTTGGCCTCCTGGAACTTGCCGAGGTGCTTGTCGGTGGCGCCGGTGAACGAGCCCTTCTCGTGGCCGAACAGGATGGATTCCACCAGGTTCTCGGGCAGGGCGCCGCAGTTCACGGCGACGAAGGCCCGGCCGGCCCGTTCGGAACAGCCGTGCAGGGCGCGGGCGACGAGCTCCTTGCCGACGCCGCTTTCGCCGGTGATCAGGATCGGGATCGACGATTTGGCCGCGCGTTCGCCCATGCGCTTGACCAGCCCCATGGCGGGCGAGGCGCCGATCAGGTCATCGAAGGTGGTCTGGCCGGTGACGCGCTTCTTCAGCCGGTCGACTTCCTTGGTCAGCTCGCCCATCTTCAGGGCGTTGCGCAGGGAGACGGCGATGCGCTCGGGCGCGGCGGGCTTGACCAGGAAGTCCTGGGCGCCGG
>CAZTMF010000782.1:0-1421 GCA_964614675.1 uncultured Caulobacteraceae bacterium
AGGGCGAGCGGTTCATGGAGCGCTACGCCCCCTCGGCCAAGGACCTGGCCAGCCGGGACGTGGTCTCCCGCGCCATGACCATCGAGATCCGCGAGGGGCGGGGCGTGGGCCCGGACAAGGACCACATCTTCCTGCACCTCGACCACCTGGACCCCAAGATCATCCACCAGCGGCTGCCGGGGATCACCGAGTCGGCGCGGATCTTCGCGGGGGTGGACGTGACCAAACAGCCGATCCCGGTGCTGCCGACCGTGCACTACAACATGGGCGGCGTGCCCACGAACTATCACGGCGAGGCCCTGACCAAGACCGGCGGCGATCCCGACACGGTGGTGCCCGGCCTGATGGCGGTGGGCGAGGCGGCCTGCGTCTCGGTGCATGGGGCGAACCGGCTGGGGTCGAATTCCCTGACCGACCTCGTGGTGTTCGGCCGGGCGGCCGCTTTGCGGGCGGCCGAGAAGATCACCCCGGGGGCCGGCCAGCCCGAGGTCAAGGCGAGCTGGACCGAGAGCCACCTCGACCGGTTCGACCGGCTGAGGAACGCGAACGGGGGGACCTCGACGGCGGCGCTCAGGCTCGAGATGCAGCGGGCCATGCAGGAGGACGCGGCGGTGTTCCGCACCGGCGAGACGCTGGAGAGCGGCCTGAAGCGCATGAACGCGGTCTACGCCCGGCGCGGCGACCTCAAGACCACCGACCGCGGCATGATCTGGAACACCGACCTGGTCGAGACCCTCGAGCTCGACAATCTGGTCGCGAACGCCGTGGTGACGGTGGCCGGCGCCGTCAACCGCCAGGAAAGCCGCGGCGCCCACGCGCGCGAGGACTTCCCGGACCGCGACGACGTCAACTGGATGAAGCACACCCTGGCCTGGCTGGACGCGGACGGCACGGTGCGCCTCGACGACCGCCCGGTGCACGCCTACACGCTCAGCAACGACGTCGCCTACATCCCGCCCAAGGCGCGGGTGTACTGAGGCTCTCTTGAATTCCGCTCATCCCGGCGAAGGCCGGGACCCAGGACAGGTCAGAACCTGGGCTTCAGCAACAATCCGCGGCGGCGCCGCAGCGGACCCTTGCTGCATCTCGGTGTCACTTGTCCTGGGTCCCGGCCTTCGCCGGGATGAGCGGTGTTGAGGGGTTGGGGGAATTTCGTGTTCCTGATATGTTCTTTCCGTGGCCTTCTACGTCTACATCCTCGCCAGCCGGAAGAACGGGACCCTCTACGTCGGTTCGACCGACAACCTCACGGTCCGCATCTCCCAGCATAAGCAGGACCTGAGACCCGGCTTCACCTCGAAATACGGCGTGAAGGACCTGGTCTGGTACGAGATCCACGATACCCGCGAAGGCGCGTTCCGGCGCGAGCGTCGGATCAAGGAGTGGAACCGGGCCTGGAAGGTGAGGCTGATCGAGAAGCG
>CAZTMF010000783.1:0-1411 GCA_964614675.1 uncultured Caulobacteraceae bacterium
TCTGGATGTGGAAGGACGGCAAGGTCACCCAGGTGGTGAGCCGCGCCGAGCTCGGGGACGAGCCGAACGGCATCGCCCTCTCCCCGGACGCCAGGTGGCTCTACCTGTCCGCCGGGACCGTCTCGGCCAAGCCGAGGATCATGCGCTATCCGGTCAAGGCGGACGGCGGCGTCGGTCCGGGTTCGCTGTTCACGGAAGGCGACGGCATCGGCGACGGCATGAAGACCGACGCCAAGGGCAACCTCTATTCCACCGGTCCCCTCACCGGGACCGTTAGGATTACGTCCCCAGAGGGAAAGCTTCTCGGCCTGCTTCACCTGCCGAAACCCGGCGACAGCGAGCCCAGCAAGCTGATCTGCGCCTCGGCCCTGGCCTTCGGCGGCGACGACGCGAAGACGCTCTTCATCACCGCCTGCGACGACATCTATGCGATCCGGCTGAAGTCGCCGGGGTTGCTGGAGGGCCCGGCTCGGTAGTCCGCCTACGCCCTGCGGGCTACGGCGCGGCAGCCTTCGCTCGCTTCGCTCCTGACCCAGCAGGCTGGCTTGCCGAGCCGTAGCTCGCGAAGCGAGCGAAGGCTGGTGGGGACGGTGGGACTCGAACCCACACTCCGTTTCCGGAAGCGGATTTTAAGTCCGCTGCGTCTACCGATTCCGCCACGTCCCCTGGCCGGGGCAGCCTAGCAAAGGCGAGGCGCGCGCGCAGCCGGGCCCGGCGCGAACGCCCGTTCACGGCCCTCCTCGGTCATTGCATCACATCCAGATACATCACCTGGAAAAGCAGTCGACATCAGTGACCCTTAGGATACCTTGGCCTCGTTGAGGGCGCACCGATCGGCCCGCCGTCCGAAGAAGACGCGGCTGTGGGAAGGAATGCATGACGAAAGAGGCTTCAGCTCAGGCCGCGGCGCTCTGCGCTTGCGCGCTGGCGTGGGCAGGACCGGCCCTGGCGCATCACTCCTTCGCCATGTTCGACCATGTGCACCGGGTCACCATCTCGGGCACGGTGACCCGGTTCGACTGGACCAACCCGCACGTCTACATCGACCTGGCCGTGCCGGACGCCAAGGGCGGGGTGAGCCGCTACACCATCGAATGCGCCAGCCCCAATGTGCTGACGCGGGTGGGCTGGAAGTTCAACACGGTCAGGGTCGGCGACAAGGTCAGCGCCCTGATCAACCCGCTGAGGAACGGCGAGCCCGGCGGCATGCTGGAGACCTTGACCACCCCCGACGGCAAGACGTTGAGCGACTCAAACCCGCCCGGCGGCGTGTTCGAGCGCTAGCGGCGAGGGGAAGATGAGAATGAAACCCGCCGCGCCCTTCACGCAGGTTCTGAGCCTGTCGGCCGCGCTCGCTCTGAGCGGCGTGACCACGCCGGCATGGAGCCCCGACGGCCAGAAGATCGTCTTC
>CAZTMF010000784.1:0-1410 GCA_964614675.1 uncultured Caulobacteraceae bacterium
GCGTAGTTGACCTGGCCGTACTGGCCGCCCTGGCCGTTGATCGAGCCGATGTTGACGATCCGGCCCCACTTGCGCTGGCGCATGCCGGGGAAGACGGCCTTGGCCATGCTGAAGCAGCCCGAGAGGTTCACGCGCAGCACCTCGCGCCACATGTCGAAGGTCATGTTCATGATGGTGCCGTCGCGGGTGATGCCGGCGTTGTTCACCAGGATCTCGATCGGGCCGTGGTCGGCCTCGACCTTGGCGCAGCCCTCCATGCAGGCCTCGTGGTCGCCCACGTCCCACTTGTAGGCTGGGATGCCAGTCTCCTCGGTGAAGGCGCGGGCGGTCGCGTCGTTGCCTGCGTAGTTGGCCACCACCGTGCGGCCCTGCTTCTTCAGTTCGATGGAGATCGCGCGGCCAATGCCTCGCGTGCCTCCGGTGACGAGGGCCACTCGCGCCATAAGTCCTCCCTGTGTGGCGGGACTTTGCAAAACGCCCTCGCCTTATCGTCTTGAAGCCGTTGGGCGCGGCCCAAGTCAACGGCCCGCGTCCCGGAGCACGACAGCGCTAGTGTCCCGCGCGCGAAGTTCGCCTCCGCGAGCGGCGAGCGCTGCACGAACTTCGCACGCGATCAAGGACACTAGCCAAATTACTGGCCCCTGGTGTGGCTTATGAATTTGAAGTTCGCTCAGCACCCCCCCAAACCGCGGGCGAACTTCAAATTCGCCACACCAGCGCCGCCGCCCCCTGAACGCGCAGACCCGCCCTTCTGTCTCAGGCGTGGTGGGCGTGACTGGTCACGATCTCCTCGGCCAGGCGGCCGGTGACCTCGCCCATGTGGTCGAACTCGGCCTCGTAGGTGGCCAGCCCCTGGGTCAGGGACCGCAGTTCCACGATCAGGTCCTGGCGTTCGGCGTGGGGCAGAAAGCCCTCGATGCGATCCCAGCCGGGCGACACGTCCCACCCCTCGAAGCCGAGGATCTGGCCGCGCCGGCCGGAGATCACCGAGGTGATCTTCGAGGTGGCGGTGCTGGGCGCATAGACCACCACCTTGTCGATCGGCTCCAGCAGATAGGGTTGGCAGGCCTTGAGGCCCTCGCTCATGGCGATGCGGCCGGCGGTGCGGAAGGCCAGCTCGGAGGAATCCACCGCATGGTAGGAGCCGTCGACCAGGCAGGCCTTCACGTCGATCACGGGGAAGCCCAGCGGGCCCCGCTCGCAGGCGTCGCGCACGCCGTCCCCGACCGCCGGGATCCATTGGCGCGGCACCACCCCGCCGGTGACCTTTTCCGAGAACTGGACCCCTGTGCCCCGCTCGACCGGCGCGATCTCGACGATCACGTCGCCGAACTGGCCGTGGCCGCCGGTCTGTTTCTTGTGGCGGCCGTGCTGGGTGACGCTCTTCTTGATGCTTTCCTTGTAGGGCGT
>CAZTMF010000785.1:0-1410 GCA_964614675.1 uncultured Caulobacteraceae bacterium
GCACGAAGAAGAAGGCCAGCACCTCCTCTTCGTTATAGGCCGGGGCGATCACCGAGAGGCGCTTGCCGTGCCGGCTGCGGCGCTCCAGCCCGTCCGGCGCCAGGGCCTGTGGAGCGGCGGGCGCGGGAGGCGCGGCCGCCGGCATCGCAGGCGTGGCCAGGGGTTCGGCTTTGAGTTTGCGTGCGGCCATGGCGTGTCCGACGCCACCATCGGACACGGACGCTAAGAGTTGCTGAACAGGCCGCTCGCGGGGCGCCTGCTAGTGCGCGATCACCACGGTCACATCGACCTGCCGGCGCACCGGCACGACCGCGCCCCCCGCCGTCACCGCGCCCTTATCTCCAGCGGCCACCAGGGTGTATTTCGGCACCGGCAGGCCGGCCTTGACGAAGGCCTCCAGAACATTGTCTGCCCGGTGCTGCGAGAGGGTGAGATTGGTCGCCGCCAAGCCGGTCGGATCGGCCAGGCCAAGCAAGGTCAGCTCCTTCACCGTGCAGCCCCTCAGGCGACGTGCGGTCAGCTCGACGATCTGCCGCCCGGCGTCGGTCAGAACCTCCGAGCTCGGCTCGTAATAGAGGGTCAGCTTGGTGTCGTGGCAGGGTGAGTTGGTCGCCAGATGCATGGTCTGACACCCCGCAAGGCCGGCGCTCGCAACCGCGGCCAGCAGAACTCGCTTCGCAATCGGCCCCATCTCGGCTCCCCAGCGCGCTCTGGGTCAAAGATTCCAGAACGGCGCGCCACCATAGAACAAAAGCCGGGCGGCCGCTAAGACGGCGGCTGGCTCCGCTCCCTGTCTGGAGATTTCGCATGAAGGACTTGGGTTCCCTGATGAAGCAGGCCCAGGCGATGCAGTCCAAGCTGCAGGACGCCCAGGCCCGCCTGGCCGCGACCATAGTCGAGGGCTCCTCTGGCGGCGGTATGGTCAAGGTCTCGCTGACGGGCTCGGGCGAGATGAAGTCCGCCGTGATCGACGAGAGCCTGCTGCAGCCGGGCGAGGGCGAGGTGCTGGCCGACCTGATCGTCGCCGCCCACGCCGACGCCAAGCGCCAGCTCGACCAGATGCAGGGCGAGATGATGAAGCAGGTCGCCGGCCCCCTGGCGGGCATGGGGCTTCCGGGGATGAAGCTCTAGCGGGCGGTCGCAAGCCCGGGACCGAGGTTCAGAACGCGCTCTCGCCGGTGATGGCGCGGCCCAGGATCAGGGCGTGGACGTCGTGGGCGCCCTCGTAGGTGTTCACCGTCTCCAGGTTCATCAGGTGGCGCATGACGTGGTGCTCCCCGGTGATGCCGGCGCCGCCATGGATGTCGCGGGCCTCTCGGGCGATCGCCAGGGCCTTGCCGCAGTTGTTGCGCTTGAGCATCGAGATCGCCTCGGGGATCCAGGCGCCCTCGTCGAGCAGCCGGCCAAGCT
>CAZTMF010000786.1:0-1408 GCA_964614675.1 uncultured Caulobacteraceae bacterium
GGGCAGACGCATGGTCGGCGCTAGCTAAGGACCCAGCGCCGCCTGCGCAAGTTGGGATCAGGCTGCGAGCTGCCTCTGGGCGGCGGCGGGGGGGCGCTGATGCGCCGCGATCGCTTCGTGGTAGCTCTCGACAACGCTCGACAGCGCCGCGTCCCAGCTGAAGGCGCGGCTGACGGTGCGCGCGGCCGAGCCCAGGCGGGCGCGCCAGGCGGGCCGGTCGGCCAGGCGGGCGAGGGCGTCGGCATAGCTGGCCGCATCCGCCTCGGGGCAGAGCAGGCCGTTCTCCTCGTGCCGGACCAGGAAGCGGCTGGAGGCGACGTCGGCGCAGACCACCGGCAGGCCGCAGGCCATGGCCTCGAGGTTGACGTTGCCGAAGGCCTCGGTGGCGCTGGGGTTCAGCAGCACGTCGGCGCTGGCGATGGCGCGGGCGAGGGCGGGGCCCCCGAGGAAGCCGGTGTAGGCCGCCTGGGGCAACCGCTGCATCATCCAGGCCTTGGCCGGTCCGTCGCCGACGATCAGGGCCCGGACATTCGGCCGCTTCGCCGCGAGCCGATCGAAGGCGTCGGCGAAGACGGCGAGGCCCTTCTCCAGCACCACCCGGCCGAAGAACAGGACCACCATGTCGGTCTCGCCGAAGCCCTGCTGGGCGCGCCAGGCCTTGTCGCGCCGGGATGGGTGGAACAGGGCCCGGTCCACGCCCCGGCTCCAGATGCGCACCCTGGCGTCGCCTCCGGCGCCCCTCAGCCAGCGGGCGGTGGCCAGGGTGGGCGCCAGGACCTGATCGCAGCGGCCGTAGAATTCCAGCAGCTGCTGCTCCAGCACCGGCTCCAGGAAGCCCAGGCCGTAATAGGCGAGGTACTTCTCGAACCGGGTGTGCAGGCTGGCGATCAGCGGCCGGTCCAGCCGCCGGGCCAGGCGCTGGGCCTGGAATCCGACCACATCGGGGGTGGCGATGTGGACCACGTCGGGCGCGAAGCTCTCGATGTCACGGCGCAGTTGCGGGGTCAGGCCGAGCCCCAGCCGGTACTCGGCGCGGCCCGGCAGGGTGATGGACGGGACCGGCGAAAGGCCCTGGACGGCCGGGGCGTCCGGGGCGGTGGGCGCATAGATGCGGACCTCGGCGCGTTCCGCCTCGCGCAGGTGGCCGACCAGCCGGCCCAAGGCCTGGGTCGCGCCATCGCGCGTGTAGTTGAAATTGCCCGTGAACAGGGCGACTCGCAGGGAACGGCAGGACAAGACGGACTCCTAATCGGTGTCCGTCCAGGATCGCCGCCGGCCGACTCAGTTTTGTGACGCCGGTTCTACTAGTTTGTGACGGTCTACTCCGCCGCTTGGAGCTCTGACGCGGCCTTGTCGGCTTCGATCTGCCTGGCGCGCTGCTCGACGAGGCCGACGATGTGCTCGACCA
>CAZTMF010000787.1:0-1406 GCA_964614675.1 uncultured Caulobacteraceae bacterium
AGGCCCAGAACCAGATCAACACGGGCCTGAAGATCGCTTCGGCGAAGGACGACGGTTCGACCTGGGCGATCGCCCAGAACCAGCGCGCCCAGGTGCTCTCGCTGGACGCCGTCAAGCAGTCCCTCTCCCGCGGCCAGTCCGCCATGGACGTGGCGATTTCGGCCGGCACCGGCATTTCGGACCTCCTGTCGCAGATGAAGGCCCTGGCGCTCTCCGCGTCTGACCAAGGCCTGAACTCCACCGACCGCACCGCCCTGAACGACCAGTTCAAGTCGCTGCGCGACCAGATCACCACGATCGTGACCAACGCCGACTTCAACGGCACCAACATGATCAAGTCTGGCGGCACGACGATCTACGCCCTGGCCAACGCCGACGGCACCTCCAAGATCACCGTGGCGGCGGAAGACCTGTCGCTGGCCGGCTCGAATGTCGGCCTGACCGCGACCTCCACCCTGGGTACGGCCACGACCGCCGGCACCATGGTGGGCACCCTGCAGACCGCCCTCGACAATGTGTCGGCGGCGCTCGCCAAGCTGGGTACGGGGTCCAATGCGCTCAACACGCACATGACCTTCATCACCTCGCTTCAGGATAGCCTGAACAGCGGTATCTCGAACCTCGTCGACGCCGACCTCGCGAAGGAAAGCGCCACCCTCCAGGCGCTGCAGACCAAGCAGCAACTGGGCGTGCAGGCGCTCTCGATCGCGAACTCCTCGACGTCGATCCTGCTCAGCCTGTTCCGCTAACGGATGTGAGGCGGGTCCTGTGAGCGCGTTAGGTGAAAGTGTGAGCGGTTTCGCCGCTCGAACGCGCTCCAGCTAAGACTCTGGAGCACGATTCAGCTGTCTGGCGATTCCGCCTGACACCATCGTGCTCCAGGGGCCCGCCTCCGCCACCTTCCGATGAGCAAGGTCTCTCCTCTCAAGGGAGCCGTCGCGCCTGCGCCTGGGCTCATGCCCGTGTCGCCGACGTCGAGGGTCAGCCCCATCATGCCGGCGGATCAGCCCGAGGCCACCGACGAATCCGATCTGCGCCTCATCATCGAGGAGGAAGGCGGAGCGGTGATCTACACCATCGTGGACGGCCGCACGGGGAAGGTCGTCAGCCGGCTGTCCCGAGAGGAGGTGCTGCGCCTCCGCCAGAAATCGGGCTACGCGGCCGGCGCCGTTTATGACGGCAAGGCCTGAGCGGCCAGCCGCTCGGGTTCCTGAGAGATTGATTGGCGCCTCGGGGCGCCAAGGCCGCGCACGGCCGAGGCTATCCCGAGAATTTCCTCCTGGCGCCAGGCGCCTGCGAGGATGGTAGGCCCTAGGGGAGTCGAACCCCTCTTCCCAGATTGAAAATCTGATGTCCTAACCGATAGACGAAGGGCCCCTCGGAGGAAGCGGCGATATATCCGCCCT
>CAZTMF010000788.1:0-1405 GCA_964614675.1 uncultured Caulobacteraceae bacterium
CGTCGACCACCGCAAGGTGCGCAGCCCAGATGCGAGGCTCGTCCCGTGCACGCGGGCGCCGGGTGGCCAGGATCGCGCCCAGCCCTGCTAGGTGTTCAGTCTCGACGAACAGCTTGGAGAAGGCCGGATGGGCAAGGTCGGCGGCCTGCGGGGCCAGCACCAGCTCGGCATAGGACGTCACCTCGATCTCGCGCGCCTGGTCACCGTGGTTGGAGATCGTCACGCGGCGCACTTCCGCGTCGTCTTCGGCGGACACCAGGACTTCGAGGGTCGTGACGAGGTCGCCGTCCGTGCGCGCGAACTCCGCGCGATCTTCGTTGAAGGTGACATCCTGGGCGTCGGGCTTGCCGACGATCGGCTGACAAGTCGCCGACCAGAACTCGCCGCTCCCCACGTCTCTGAGGAAGACGTAGGCGCCCCAGTCGTCGCAGGTCGCATCCTCGCGCCAGCGGGTCACCGCCAGGTCCCGCCAGGTGCTGTAGCCCGATCCCGCGGCCGTCAACATGACAGAATACCGCCCGTTCGAGAGCAGGTGGGTGGCGGGCGTCGCGCTCCAGGGGCTGGGGTTTCGCCATGCGCTGAGCCCGGCGGGCTCGCGCACCCTGGACCCGCCGTCGCCTTCGGAGATCGACGGCGGCGTCGCGGAAACGTCTCGCGGCACGCGTTCCTGCAGCAGGAGCTCGGTCGCCTGGACGATAGGCTCGGCGTGGAAGCGGTCCCGCATCAGCCCGTCCAGGAGGGCGTCGGCGATGGCCGTAATGGTCATACCCTGGTGGTGGGCCATGAAAGTCCGCACGACCGCCGCCTGCTCGCCCTCCGGCACCCTGGCCGGGGTGAAGTCGAGCGCTTCGTAGAACCCGTAGCGTCCGCGAGCGCCCAGGGCCTCCAGGCGCTCGAAATTGCGGACCGCCGCGCGGGGATCGACCATGCTGGCGAGCGCGGTGGCGTAAGGCGCGATCACGGCGTTGTTGGCTAGCCCCCGCTTGAGACCGAGCCCCGGCACACCGAAGTTCGAGTACTGATAGGTGAACTCCAAGTCGCGCGCGTTGTATGCGGACTCCGACACGCCCCATGGCGTCTTGAGCATGGCGCCGTGCTCGATCTGCCGGCGTACGATCAGGCGGTTGGTCTGCTCGATCAGGCTCTCGGCCGGCGCCCTCATCACCAGCGAGGGCATCAGGTATTCGAACATCGATCCCGACCACGAGATCAGCGCAGCTCCGTTCGCCACCGGGACGACGGCGTGGCTAAGGCGGAACCAGTGCCGGGCGGGCGCGTCCCCTTTCGCGATGGCCATGAAGCTCGCCAGCCTCGCCTCGGAGGCGAGAAGGTCATAGCAGCTCGGATCGAGCACGCCGTCGGAGGCCTGATAGCCGATCGACAGCAGCAGCCGGTCGGGATCGAG
>CAZTMF010000789.1:0-1403 GCA_964614675.1 uncultured Caulobacteraceae bacterium
GCGCGGCCAGGGCCAGGAAGATCTGGAACAGCCAGATCTGCGGCAGGGCGATGAAACCCAGCGTCGGGTGCTTGGTCGAGAAGGTGGCCTCCCGGTGCTTCCAGATGCACTGCAGGGTGCCGAACGACCAGCGGAAGCGCTGCTTGAGCAGCCCCCTCAGGCTGTCGGGCGCCTCGGTGTAGGCGCGGGCCGAGGGATCGAACTCGACCCTCCAGCCCGCGCGCTGCACGGCGATGGTCAGGTCCTGGTCCTCGGCCAGGGTCTCGCCGGGGAAGCCGCCGAGCTCGGAGAGGGCGCTCCGCCGCCAGGCGCCCACCGCGCCGGGCACCACCGTGACCGCGCCCAGGGCGGCCAGGGCCCGCCGTTCGAGGTTCTGGGCGGTGACGTATTCCAGCGCCTGCCAGCGGGTGATCAGGTTCAGGCGATTGCCCACCAGGGCGTTGCCGGCCACCGCGCCCACCTTGTCGTCGGCGAACCAGCGCACCAGCCGCCCGATGGTGTCGGGCGGGAACAGGGTGTCGGCGTCCAGGGCCACCACCACGTCGCCCTTGGCGACCTGCAGCCCGCGGTTCAGAGCCAGCGCCTTGCCCCCGTTGGGGAAGGTCATCAGCGTCACTCGGGGCTCGTTCGCATAGGCCTTTTCGACCACCGCCGAGGTGCCGTCCGAGGAGCCGTCGTCCAGGACGATGACCTCCAGGCGTTGCCAGCTGGACTCCAGGATGCGGGCGACCGAGCCCACGATCACCTTCTCCTCGTTGAAGCAGGGGATCAGCACGCTCACCAGGGCGCCGGAGTCCGGGTCGAAGGCCGGCGGGCGCCGTCGTTTCCAGACCCAGCTGTGGAACACCGAGAGCACCGACAGGAACACCAGCCGGCCGACCCCCAGCGCGATGGCGCTGACGAACAGGAAGCGGAAGAAGGCGTCGACATAGCGGAAGAAGTCGAAGCCGATCCGGTCGAGGGCCAGCTCATAGGTCTCTTTCACCGGCGGCATGGCCTGGACAGATGTCAGGCCTGCGAGCTCGCCCACGGTGGTGAGCCGGTAGCCGTTGGCCCGGAGCTCGTCGATGATCTGCGGCAGGGCCTGGATCGTCCGCTCGCGGTTGCCGCCGGAGTCGTGCAGGAGGACGATCTGCCGGGTGGGCGTCCTGGGGTCGGAGGGATCGGCCGCGTCGACCGCGGCCAGGGTGCGCTGCACGATGAGTTTCGGATCGGGCTTCTGCCAGTCGTCCGGATCCACGCGCAGACCGACGATCAGATAGCCCAGCTTCTGGGCCGTGATCAGCGGATCCACCTCGGCCGGTGTCGACGGCTCGGCGTCGCCGAAATAGGGCGGGCGGAACAGCCGGAGGCTGCGCCCGGTGATCACCTCGAACAGGCGCTGGGTGAGGTTCAGCTCCAGG
>CAZTMF010000790.1:0-1400 GCA_964614675.1 uncultured Caulobacteraceae bacterium
GCCTGGGCTTCCTCTGGTACAACGCCCCGCCCGCCAAGATCTTCATGGGCGACACTGGATCGCTGGCCCTGGGGGGCGCGCTCGGCGTCGTCGCCGTCGCCACCAAGCACGAGATCGTCCTGGCCATCGTCGGCGGCCTGTTCGTCCTGGAAGCCTGCTCAGTGATGATCCAGATCGCCTATTTCAAGGCGACCAAGGGCAAGCGCATCTTTCTCATGGCGCCCATCCATCATCACTTCGAGAAGCTCGGCTGGGCCGAGCCGACCGTGGTGATCCGCTTCTGGATCATCTCCATCGTCCTGGCCCTGATCGGTCTGGCCACCCTGAAGATCCGGTAGGAGCGCGCCACAGGTGATCCCCGTCCGCGGATTTCAGGGCAAGACGGTCGCGGTGTTCGGCCTGGGCCGCACCGGGCTGACGGCTGCGCGCGCCCTGAAGGCCGGCGGGGCCGAGGTCGCCCTCTGGGACGAGAAGGCGGAGAGCCGCGAGACGGCCGCCGCCGAGGGATTCAAGCTGGTCGACCTCGCCCAGGCCGACTGGTCCGGCTTTGCGGCGATCATGCTGTCGCCGGGGGTGCCCCTCACCCATCCCAAGCCCCACTGGACGGTCGACAAGGCCAAGGCCGCGAACGTCGAGATCCTCGGCGACATCGAGCTCTTCGCCCGGACTGTGAACGCCGCCCCGGCGCACAAGCGGCCCAAGGTGGCGGCCATCACCGGCTCCAACGGCAAGTCCACCACCACCGCATTGCTCGGCCACGTCTGCGCCCGCGCGGGCAAGGACGCCCGGGTCGGCGGCAACATCGGCGTGGGTGTGCTGGGCCTCGACGACATGCACGGCGGCGCCGTCTATGTACTGGAGCTGTCGTCCTACCAGCTGGACCTGACCTCCAGCCTCAAGCCCGATGCGGCTGTGCTGCTCAATATTTCGCCCGACCACCTGGACCGCCATGGCGGCATGGAGGGCTATGTCGCGGCCAAGCGCCGGGTGCTGCTGAACCAGGGCAAGGGCGACACCGCCGTGATCGGGGTGGACGATCCCTGGTGCCAGCAGATCTGCACCGAGATCACCGCCGCCAACCACCGCACGATCCGGATGATCTCGGCCCAGAAGGCCCTGGGCCGCGGCGTCTACGCCCTTCAGGGCATCCTCTACGACGCAACCGGCGACCGGGTGGAGGAGGTCTGCGACCTGACGCGCGCCCGCTCCCTGCCGGGCCGGCACAACTGGCAGAACGCGGCGGCCGCCTATGCCGCAGCGCGGGCCATGGGCGTGGCGGCCGAGGACGCGGCCCAGGGCCTGATGAGCTTCCCGGGCCTGGCGCACCGGATGGAAAACGTCGGCCAGATCGGCCGCGTGCGCTTCATCAACGACTCCAAGGCCACCAACGCCGACGCCGC
>CAZTMF010000791.1:0-1395 GCA_964614675.1 uncultured Caulobacteraceae bacterium
CCGGCGTTGTTCTTGATCATCTTGTTGAGCGCGGTCACCACCGTGCCGTCGGCCAGCACCCACTCCATGCCGAGCACCAGCGCCCGCATTGTCCCGTAGCGCACCACCCGGTTGCCGCCGGCGTTGGTGGAGACATTGCCGCCGATCTGGGCCGTGCCGCGCCCGCCGAGGTCCAGCGGGAAGAACATGCCGGCCTGGTCGGCCGCGTTCTGGATCGTCTCCAACGGAGCGCCGGCCTGGGCTGTCACCGTCCCGGCCATCGGGTCGACCTCTTCGATCGCCCGCATCCGCTCCAGGGAGAGCACCACCGCGGGGCCGAGCGGCAGGGCGCCGCCCGCCAGGCCCGTGTTGCCGCCTTGCGGGACGACCTTGATGTCGTGTGCGTTGCAAAACTTCAGTACCTCGGAGACCTGTTGGGTGGTCCGCGGCCGCGCGACACCCAGGATCTCGGCGCCCTCGGGCGCGCTGGTGGTGAAGTCGTGTAGCAGCGGCGCCGGATCGAACTCGCCGGGGATCTGGAAGACGTCGGCGCCGAGTTGGTCGCGAAGGGGCGTGAAGAGGGTCATGGGGAACTTCTAATCCCGCAACAGCCCACCTTGAATAGGCGGAGCGTTTCAGTCCTCCCCTCTCCCTTCAGGGGGAGAGTAGCTACAGGTCGGCGGGCTGCAGCACCGGCCGGCCGGCGATCAGGTCCGCGGCCCGTTCGGCGATCATCACCGTGGGGGCGTTGGTATGGCCGCCGTTGACGCGCGGCATGACCGAGGCGTCGACCACGCGCAGGGACTCGATCCCGCGCACCTTCAGCTCGGGGTCCACCACCGACATGGCGTCCGTCCCCATGGCGCAGGTCGAGGTCGGGTGGTGGTCGAGGTCCATCGAGGCGCGGACATAGGCGTCGAGGTCCGCGTCGCTCTTGATCCCCGGCCCCGGCTTCAGCTCTCGCTCGATCATCTCGCCGAGCGGGCCAGTGGAATACATCTCGCGCACGATGCGGATGCCCTCCCGCATGGCCCGGCGGTCCTCGGCTTCCTTGAGGAAGTTGAACAGGATCTTCGGATGGTCGGCCGGATCGGCCGAGCGCAGGGTCACCTCGCCCCGGCTGTGCGGATGCAGCAGCGAGGGGCAGGATTCGAAGGCGTGCTCCAGCGCCGGCTTGATCAGCGGGAACCAGACGTCGGCGTCCAGCCGCACCGGATTGCAGAAAATCTCCAGGTCCGGCCGCTCCAGGTCCGGGCGGCTCTTGACGAAGCCGAGCGCCGTCAGGGGCTGGTTGGCCATGGGGCCGGTCTTGAAGGCCATCCACTGCAGGGTGGCGACCGCCAGCTTGTCCCAGCGCAGCTCCTTCATGAAGGTGACCGGGCCCTTGGTCTTGAACTGGACGAAGGTGAGGATGTG
>CAZTMF010000792.1:0-1393 GCA_964614675.1 uncultured Caulobacteraceae bacterium
ACCGGGACAAGGAGCTGAAGCTCGCCGGCACCATCAAGGACTTCGCCTGGACCAACCCCCACTCGTGGATCGAGATCAACGTCCCGAACGCCACGGGCGGGACCGACACCTGGGGAGTCGAGTGCAACAGCCCCAACAACCTGGCCCGCATGGGCTGGAAGTCCACCTCGCTGAAGCCGGGCGACAAGGTGACGATCTCAATCCATCCGCTGCGTTCGGGCGAGCACGGCGGCAGCTTCATGTACGTGACCTACCCCGACGGCCACACCCTGGGCGAGGTGCCGGGCGCGACCAACGGCGGGGCCAAGAAGCCCTGACGGGCGCGTGATCCAGGGGCGGACCGTCCGCGTCCTGATGGGCCGGGCGAGGGAGGGAAGAATGACCAGAAGCAGGTTCAGGCTGGCGCTGGGCGCCGGGCTCGCCGCCGTTTGTCTCGCCGGCATGGCCGCGCCCCAGATGGCGGACGCCGCCAAGGCCAAGCCGGCCGCGAAGGCCGCGGTCAAGGAGCCCGACACCCTGGATCCGCGCGGGCCCGCTCCCGCCGACGTACAGCTGAGCGCCCTGGCGCCGGCCAATCTCAAGAAGCCCAGGCCCAAGGCGCCCTTCGACCTGACCGGCACCTGGTTCGTCGACCTGTCCAAGGGCTTTTCGTCCTGGATGTTCGGGCCGCCCTATCCGAAGTTCCTGCCGGCGGCCCAGCACGAGTTCGACGCCGCCGCCGCCGCCGCCAAGGAAGGCCGGGCCTACAAGGACGACATCGGCCAGTGCTACCCGGCCGGCATGCCGGTGATCATGACCCGGGTCTGGCCGATCGCCATGATCCAGCTGCCGACGGCGGTCTACATGATCGCGGGCTTCGAGAACGAGCTCAGGATCATCTACACCGACGGGCGCAAGCACTCCGATCCGGACGTCGTCGTGCGGTCCTACGACGGCGAGTCGATCGGTCACTGGGAAGGCAAGGAACTGGTGGTCGACACCCGCTACTTCGAGACCTCGCACCACTCGATCGACGCCGGCATCCCGATCTCGAACGACTTCCGCATGGTCGAGAGGATCAGCCTCGCGCCCGACGGCAAGAAGCTGCACATCCACTACTCGATGTGGGACCCGCAGAACTGGGAAGGCGAGTGGACCTCCGACAAGACCTGGAACCGCGTCGACGACCAGGACATCACCGAGGTGGAATGCACCCCCGACCTCGACCAGCACCTGAAGTCCACCCAGTCGGTGCTGAACATCCGCTGACCAAGCCCCCTGGCCATCGTGGATTTGCGGGCGTAACGTCCCGTCAAAATAACCTTGTCGGGGGCGGGAAGGTTTCGGTCCTCCCGCTCAAGCCGTCCAGGGCTCACGAGGAAACGGTCGGGAGATTAGGCGTTGGAGCCCACCG
>CAZTMF010000793.1:0-1389 GCA_964614675.1 uncultured Caulobacteraceae bacterium
TCTCCTCGTGGATGTCGTGGATGGTCTCGAGCGGCGCGCCCGAGAGCTCGAACTGCCCGCCCGGCTCCAGGCTGATGTTGGCCCCGCCGCGGTGCAGCCCGATCAGGGTCTCGTGCTCGCGGATGTCCTCCCAGCCGAAGCGCTTGAAGCCTTCGAGCAGGGCGAAGATCCCGCCCTCGCCATCGTAGGGAATAGGAGCGTGCGTTCCGAGGCGGAAGGCGAACTTCTCGTGCTCGGCGCCGATGCGGAATTCGGAGGGCGGCTTGCAGCCGGCCGCCAGATAGGCCGCCATGACCTCAAGACTCAGAGGCGCATCGTCCATGACGGCCTGCCCCATGCGCTCTCCCAACCGCTGCGGGGTGGCCCATCCCCGGACTGACGCTTCTCTAGTTGGAAGTCAGATAGGCGCCAAGGCGGGCCTCGCCAAGGTGAAGCCACCAAGAGACTTCTCATCGCCAGTCCCCGAGCCCGGCCTGCCAGAGGGTCAGGGCGGAGATCGCGGCCGTGTCGGCCCTGAGAATACGGGGACCGAGCGTCACCGGGGTGACAAAGGGCAGGGATCGGAGGCGGTTGCGTTCGGCCGGGTCGAAGCCGCCTTCGGGGCCGATCAGGATCGTCCATGCCCCCCACTCATTTGAGGGGGAGGGAAGTGATTGCAGGACTGGCGTCGCCCTGCCGGCTGGGCCTCCCCATTCCGCGTCCGGATCGTCGCCCGCCTCGTCGCAGAACATCAGGCGCCGGTCCGGCTCCCACGCGTCCAGCCACTTTTCCAGCTTCATCGGTCCGCACACCTCCGGGACGTCCAGCCGGCCTGTCTGCTCGGAGGCTTCCGTCGCGATCGCCTGGAGGCGCTCCACCTTGGCGTGGTCGGCGTTGGTGCGGCGGGTGATGACGAGCCGCACGCGGCGGCAACCGAGCTCGGCGGCCTTCTCCACGATGGTCTCCAGCCGGGCGCGCTTCACCAGGGCGACGGCGAGCTCCAGGTCCGGCGGACTGGATTGCGGCCGGGTCTGCTCCAGCGTCCTGAGGCGGCAGCCCCGCTTGCCGGCGGCCTCGATCAGTGCGCGCCATTCCCCGTCGCGGCCGTTGAACAGCAACAGCGCCTCGCCCGGCTTCAGCCGCATGACGTTCAGCAGGTAATGCGCCTGGCCGGCGTCCGGGACGATCTCCGCCTCGGGGCCCAGCGCCTCGGTGACATGCAGCCGGATCATGCGAGCTTTCTATCGCCTGAACGGCGCTCGCGCCCTATCTTCCAGACATGGACGACCTCGACCTCGCAGACGCCCCTGAGACCCTCGACGAGATCCCGCGCGCGCCGACCCAGGACGGCCCCAAGATCCGCCTCTATCTGGTGGACGGATCCGGCTACATCTTCCGCGCCTATCACGC
>CAZTMF010000794.1:0-1389 GCA_964614675.1 uncultured Caulobacteraceae bacterium
AGCACCTCAACCCTCGCTTCACGGCGCGCGGGCTGCCGACGACCGAGGCCGATCTCACCCAGCTGCTGGGACCGATGTACGCGGCCTTCGACCGCGACGCCGACATCATCACCTTCGCCCAGAGCACGCCCCAGGGCCGCGCCATGCGCCTGGCGGTGCGGGAGAAGCGGTCCGCCGCCTTTCTCCAGGCGACCATCCCGGCCACCCACGACCTGCCCAAATGGGACGCCGTCCTGGCCGCGGCGGTGATCCAGCTGCTGCACGGCGGCCAGGCCTGGATCGAGATGCGCCAGCAATGGGGACTGTCGGGCGAGGACATGGCAAGGGCCTGCGGCTGGGCGATCCGGACGCTGCTTGCGGACCTGCACGCCCGGCGGGGCCGCCCTCTGGACGACTGAGCGTACGGTGACGCCGGCCCTTCTCCTGATCTTCGTCGGGATGCGAACGCGTCTTTTCCGCGGCGAGCGCGTTCCTGACCTGGATGAACAGATCCTGAGCCGCCGGCCAAGGGCGAGTTCAAGTGCGACAGTGCACGGTGGGGAGCGCTCGAGCGGCGCCGACCACCGATGTTGCGCGTTCGAATGCATTCAACAACTCGGGAGACCCATCGATGAAGTCAATCCTCGCGGCCGCCGTGGCGGCCACCGCCCTCATGGGCGCCACCCCTCTCCTGGCCCAGCCTTACGGCCATCCCGCCGCGGCCCGGCCAGGTCACGATCTGCGGGACCAGGAACAGGCCCTGGAAACGCGCATTCGCCAGGGCATCCAACAGGGCCAGATCGACCGCGTCGAGGCCGACCGGGCCTATCGGCAGCTGGCCTATCTCCGCGACCATGAGCGCGACCTGCGCGTTCGCGCCGGCGGCGTTCTCACCGAAGCGGACCGGGTGGTGCTCCAGCAGCAGCTGGACCAGCTTTCCCAATCCATCCACTGGATGCGCAGCAACGGCCGCGGGCCCGGTCCGGCCGTCGGCGGGTGGGATCTCGACCGCCGCGAGGCTTGGCTCGAGGATCGCGTCCGGCGCGGTCTCGCCGACGGCTCGCTCGACCGCAGCGAAGCGTGGCGCGTCCAAAGCGAGCTGCGGCGGATCCGCGGCGACGAGGCTCAGATGAGACGCTGGCATGGCGGCGCCCTGACGCCGAGCAATCTCGCGTCGCTGCAGACGAGGCTGGACCGGCTCTCCGACACGATCCGCTGGCTGCGCCGGAACGACGAACGCCGGCCCTGGTAGGCTCCGCGACCCCTGAGCTTCAGTTCGGCGGCGGGCGATGGCCCGCCGCCAGCTGCGGGCTCGGGCATCGGGAAGGGCCTCGCCACGGCCGCTAAGTCATTGAAAAGATGGCGCGCCCGGAGCGATTCGAACGCCCGACCCCCAGATTCGTAGTCTGG
>CAZTMF010000795.1:0-1388 GCA_964614675.1 uncultured Caulobacteraceae bacterium
TGGTGGGCACCCACGCCATCCTGGCCGAACAGGTGAAGTTCAAGGACCTGGGCCTCGTGGTCGTCGACGAGGAGCAGCACTTCGGGGTCAAGCACAAGGAGAAGCTCAAGGCGCTCCGGGCCGACGTGCACGTGCTGACCCTGTCGGCCACCCCGATCCCGCGCACCCTGCAGATGGCGCTCTCGGGCATCCGCGAGCTCTCGATCATCGCCACCCCGCCGGTCGACCGGCTGGCGGTGCGCACCTACGTCACGCCCTACGATCCGGTGGTGCTGCGCGAGGCCCTGCTGCGCGAGAAGTATCGCGGCGGTCAGGCCTATTTCGTCGCGCCGCGCATATCCGACCTGACCGAGCTCGAGAAGTTCCTGCGCGAGCAGGTCCCCGAGGTGAAGTACGCCGTCGGCCACGGACAGATGGCGCCGTCCCAGCTCGAGGACGTCATGAGCGCCTTCTACGACGGCCAGTTCGACGTCCTGCTCTCGACCTCGATCGTGGAGTCGGGCCTGGACGTGCCGACCGCCAACACCCTGATCGTCCACCGCGCCGACATGTTCGGCCTGGCCCAGCTCTACCAGCTGCGGGGCCGCGTCGGCCGCTCCAAGGCCCGCGCCTACGCCTATCTGACCACGCCGTTCGAGAAGCCGATCACCCAGTCGGCCGAGAAGCGGCTGAAGGTCATGCATTCCCTGGACAGCCTGGGCGCGGGCTTCCAGCTGGCCTCCCATGACCTCGACATCCGGGGCGGCGGCAACCTGCTGGGCGAGGAGCAGTCGGGCCACATCCGCGAGGTGGGGGTCGAGCTCTACCAGCAGATGCTGGAAGACGCTGTGGCCGAGATGAAGGCTGGCGGCGCTTCGGAGATCGCCGACGCGCGCGGCTGGTCCCCCCAGATCAACACCGGCGCCGCGGTCCTGATCCCCGAGGCCTATGTGCCTGACCTGAACGTCCGCCTGGCCCTCTATCGCCGCCTGTCGGAGACCGACAAGCCAGAGGACCGCGAGGCCCTGGCCGCCGAGATGATCGACCGCTTCGGCCCCCTGCCGGAAGAGGCGGGCCAGCTTCTGAAGGTCGTGGCCATCAAGGGGCTCTGCCGCCAGGCCAATGTCGCCAAGATCGACGTGGGCCCCAAGGGCGCCGTGATCGCCTTCCGCGACGACCGGTTCGAGAACCCGGCGGGCCTGGTCGGCCACATCACGAAGAACCAGGCCTTCTGGAAGCTGCGCCCTGATCAGAAGATCGTGGTCAGGGGCGAGTGGGAGACGCCGGACCAGCGACTGGGCGCGGCCGAGCGGATCCTGGGTGAATTGGCGAAACTCGCGACGGCGGCCTGAGGGGCCGCACCCTAAATCGTCCCTATTTTGGGTGGGTGGCCGCCCAAGCGCCCCAAT
>CAZTMF010000796.1:0-1374 GCA_964614675.1 uncultured Caulobacteraceae bacterium
TGGGCGATCCTGGTCGGCCTGGTGATCCACTCCCTGGTGGTGGGCGGCGTGCGCGCCCACACCGTCGCCCTGCTGACCGATCGCGGCCTGACGGTCGGCGTCGCCACCCTGGCCGTATCGCTTTCGGCCATGGCCGGGCTGCTGGGCAATGTGTCCGCCGGGGTGATGCTCGACCGGGTGCAAAGCCCGCGCATCGCCGTGCCCTTCTTCCTGGCCGCCCTCCTGGGTCTGATCGTGCTGCACAATGCCTACGGGCCGGTCCCGGCCCTGATCGGCGCCTCGATCCTCGGCTTCGGCATCGGCGCCGAATCCGGCATCGGCCCCTATTTCTTCTCGCGCTATTTCGGCATGCGCTCGTTCGGCACGGTCTATGGCTGCCTCGTCTCGCTGCTGGCGATCTCTTCGGGCGTCGGCCCCATACTCCTGGGCATCGCCTTCGACCGCACCGGCTCCTATGGCCGGGGCCTGCTCATCGCCGAGATCGGCCTTGGGGTGGGCACGGTGCTGATCGCTCTCCTCGGCCCCTATGTCTTCACGGCGCGGCGGACGCCCCAGGAGCTTTCCGAAACCACGCCGCCCGAAGGCGCGGCCCAGGCGGAGGCTGCGGCCCCATGAAGCTGGTCCTGTTCCAGTCGCCGTCGGGCGCCGCCGTCCTGCCCGGCCTTTTGACCGAGCGGGGCGTGGTGGACATCTCGCGCGAAGCCGGGGTCGGCTACGTCCCCCAGCTGACCATGGCCTCCATCATCGACCGGTTCGAGAGCCTCCGCCCCACCCTCGAGCGCGCCCAGCGCGAGGCCCAGGCCATTCCGCTGGAGCAGGTGAGGCTCAGGGCGCCCTTGCCGCGGCCGGGCAAGATCCTCGCCTGCATCGGCAACTACTGGGAGCACGCCCAGCGCGAAGCGCGGCCGGTCAACATGTTCATGAAGAACCCCGACGCGGTGGTGGGGCCGGGCGACGTGATCGAGTTGCCAGAATTCACCGAGCCCTGGATGTTCATGCACGAGGCCGAGCTGGCCCTGGTGATCAAGGGGCCGGCCAAGCGGGTGAAGGCCGAGGACTGGCGCTCCGCCGTGTTCGGCTACACCTGCATGATCGACGTTTCCGCCCGGGGAGAGGGCCGCTTCACCTGGCCGCCGGGCCCGCCCGCGAGCTGGCTCGGCAAGTCCTTCGATACCTTCGCCCCCCTCGGCCCCTGCATCGCCACGGCCGACGAGATCAAGGACCCCAACGACCTGCACGTCCGGTTCTGGAACGACGGCCAGCTCCGGCACAATTACAACACCGACGACATGGAGCACCGGGTGGGCGAACTGGTCGCCTTCGCCACCACGGTGATGACCCTGAACTCCGGCGACATCATCTCCTGCGGCACCA
>CAZTMF010000797.1:0-1373 GCA_964614675.1 uncultured Caulobacteraceae bacterium
GCCCGCGGCGGCCAATCCCAACTACTTCCTGCAGGCCGACGGCAAGCCCATGCCGTTCTTCGACGCCATCCTCGGCGGCAAGTCGACCGGCCCGCCCGGGGCCATCGCCATGCTGGGCCTGGCGCATCAGCAGCACGGCAAGCTGCCGTGGAAGGATCTGTTCGGCTCGGCCGAGGGCCTGGCGTCGGGCGGCTTCGTGGTCAGCCCGCGCCTGGCGGCGGAGTCGTCCTTCCCCCTGCCCCAGACCAGCGCGCCCGACATCCGCGCCTATTTCACCAAGGCTGACGGAACCAAGGTGAAGGAAGGCGACCTCCTGAAGAACCCGGCCTACGCCCGGACGCTCCAGATCCTGGCCTCCGCTGGACCCCGCGCCCTGCTGGAAGGCCCGATCGCCGCCGACATCGTGGCGCGCGTCGACAAGGATCCGGGCGGCGAGCTCACCCTGGCGGACCTCAAGGCCTACCAGGCCAAGGCGTCCGAACCCCTCTGCAGGCCCTATCGGATCTATGTCGTCTGCGTTCCGCCCTCGCCGTCGGGCGGTCCGGCGCTGCTCGAGATGCTGGGGCTCCTGGCCCGCACCGACATCGACAAGCGCGGGCCGAACGACGCCAAGGCCTGGTTCGAGATGGCCCAGGCCATGCGCCTCGCCTATGCCGACCGCGACCGCTACCTCGGCGATCCGGCCTTCGTGAACGAGCCGGTGGCCGGCCTTCTCAGCCCCGCCTATCTCGACGTCCGCGCCAGGCTGATTGGCGATGTCGCCGGCCCGGCGCCCGTGGCCGGCGATCCACCCAGCGCGCCCGCCGTCGGCAAGGACGGCACCCGCGAGGCCGGCGGCACCTCGCACTTCACGGTGGTCGACCGGCAGGGGAACGTGGCCTCGATGACCACTTCGGTGGAGAGCATCTTCGGCTCCGGACGGATGGTCGACGGCTTCGTGCTGAACAACCAGCTGACCGACTTCTCCTTCTCGCCGAACGACCGCGAGGGCCGTCCGGCGGCCAACCGCGTGGAGGCCGGCAAGCGGCCCCGTAGCGCCATGACGCCGGTGATCGTGCTGAAGGACGGCCGCTTCTTCGCGAGCCTGGGATCGCCCGGCGGCGCCGCCATCCTGGCCTATAACCTCAAGGCCCTGGTCGGCGTGCTGGACTGGCGTCTGAGCATGCAGCAGGCGGTGGCCCTGCCGAACCTGATCGCCAGCGGCGACCGTTACAACGCCGAGGCCGACAAGCTCGGGCCCGAGGTGGTCAAGGGGTTGGCCGACCGGGGAATGGCCGTCAGCGCTGGCCGGGGCGAGAACTCCGGCCTGCACGGGGTCATGGCGCGCGGCGGGACGCTGGAGGGCGGCGCTGACCCGCGGCGCGAGGGCGTCG
>CAZTMF010000798.1:0-1370 GCA_964614675.1 uncultured Caulobacteraceae bacterium
AGGGCCGCACCCAGCCGGGCATGACCATCGTCTGCGGCGACAGCCACACCTCCACGCACGGCGCCTTCGGGGCGCTGGCCCACGGCATCGGCACCTCCGAGGTCGAGCACGTGCTGGCCACCCAGACCCTGCGCCAGCGCAAGGCCAGGAACATGCTGGTGCGCTTCGTCGGCCAGCCCGGACCGGGCGTGGGGCCCAAGGACTACGCCCTGGCCCTGATCGGCAGGATCGGCACCGCGGGCGGCACCGGCCATGTGATGGAATACGCCGGCGAGGCGGTCGAGGCCCTGTCGATGGAGGGCCGCATGACCCTCTGCAACCTGACCATCGAGGCCGGCGCCAAGGCCGGGCTGATCGCCCCCGACCAGACCACCTACGACTATCTGATGGGCCGCCCGGCCGCGCCCAAGGGCGGCGCCTGGGAGATGGCCCTGCCCTATTGGAAGAGCTTCTTCTCCGATCCGGACGCCGCCTTCGACCGCGAGATCGAGATCGACGTCTCCCTGCTGGAGCCGCAGGTCACCTGGGGCACCAGCCCCGAGGACGTGCTGCCGATCTCGGGCGTGGTGCCCGATCCCGAGAGCTTCGCCAGCGAGGACAAGCGCGCCGCCGCGCACCGGGCGCTCGACTACATGGGCCTCAAGGCCGGCCAGCCGATCTCCGAGGCCAAGGTGGACCGCGTGTTCATCGGCTCCTGCACCAACAGCCGGATCGAAGACCTCCGGGAGGCCGCCGCGATCCTGAAGGGCCGCACCGTCGCCGCCCACGTCAGCGCCATGGTCGCCCCGGGCTCGGGCCTGGTGCGCGAGCAGGCGGTGGAGGAGGGCCTGGACCGCATCTTCATCGAGGCCGGTTTCGACTGGCGCGAGCCCGGCTGCTCCATGTGCCTGGGCATGAACCCCGACCGCCTGGCGCCGGGCGAGCGCTGCGCCTCCACCTCGAACCGCAACTTCGAGGGTCGCCAGGGTCGCGGCGGGCGAACCCACCTGATGAGCCCCGCCATGGCCGCCGCCGCGGCGATCAAGGGCCACATCGCCGACGTCAGGGAGTTCGCCTGATGCGTCCGTTCGACAAGCTGACCGGTCCGGCCGCGCCCCTGCCGATCGCCAACCTCGACACCGACCAGCTGATCCCCAAGCAGTTCCTGAAGACCGTGACCCGCAAGGGCCTGGCCAAGGGCCTGTTCTACGACTTCCGCTTCGACTTCGACGGAACGCCCAAGCCCGACTTCGTGCTGAACCAACCGGCCTATCAGGGCGTCAACATCCTGATCTGCGGCGACAACTTCGGCTGCGGCTCCAGCCGCGAGCACGCCCCCTGGGCCCTGCTCGACTATGGCGTCCGCTGCGTGATCGCCCCCTCGTTCGGCG
>CAZTMF010000799.1:0-1368 GCA_964614675.1 uncultured Caulobacteraceae bacterium
CCAGCCAGGCCTGGCCGGTCCACTCCTTGAGCCGCTGGGCCAGCCGCTGCTGCAGGCTGCTGGGGGCGCCGGGCGCGGGCTCGAAGGTGATCGCGCCCGGGCGGAAGGAGATCGGGCGCACGAATTTCTCGACGTCGAGCTTGAGGGTGATGTCGCGCCGGTCGTCGATCAGGCGCAGCACATCCTCGAAGGACTGCAGGGTCGGAGCCGCGTTGGGCTGGGGCTGGGCCTGAGGCTGCAGAGCCCGCGCCGTGGCCGCCCCCCCGCCGCCGCCGTGCGATCCGCCGGCGCCTGCGCCGGACGACGCGGAAGTCCCGGACCCCGGGACCGCCTGGCCTTTCTGCAGCGCCTTGAGCGCCTCCTCCGGACCCGGCAGGTCGGCGGCGTGGCAGAGGCGGATGATCGCCATCTCGGCGGCCGCCTTGGGATCTCCGGCCCGCCGCGCCTCCTCCTGGGCCTTGAGCAGCAGCTGCCAGAGCCGCGACAGCACCCCGGCCGAAATGCCGGTCCCCAGCGCCGTCAGCCGGGCCGCCTGGTCCTTGGGCAGGCCAAGAGCATCGGGTCCCAGCGCCTTGGCCAGGGCGGCGGCGTGGGCGTGCTCGAGCAGGTCGCCCAGCACCTGGATGGGGTCGGCGCCGAAGCCGTGCAGGTTCCGGAAGGCCACGAGCGCGTCGGCCGTGCGGCCCTTGGCGATCTCCTCGATCAGGCTGATGGTCTGGCCGCGGTCGGCCAGGCCCAGCATGTCGCGGATGGCCTCGGCGGTGACCACGCCTCCGGCCTCGGCCTGGACGATGGCCTGGTCGAGCATGGAGAGGCCGTCGCGCACCGAGCCTTCGGCGGCCCGGGCGATCAGCATCAGGCCGTCGGAGTCGATCTTGGCCCCTTCCTGGGAGGCGATCTGCTGCAGCCTCTGGGAAATGACGTCAGGCTCCACCCGCCGCAGGTCGAAGCGCTGGCAACGCGACAGGATGGTCACCGGCACCTTGCGGATCTCGGTGGTGGCGAAGATGAACTTGGCGTGCGGCGGCGGCTCTTCGAGGGTCTTGAGCAGCGCGTTGAACGCCGCCGTCGAAAGCATGTGCACTTCGTCGATGATGTAGACCTTGTAACGCGCCTGGACCGGGGCGTAGCGCACCCCGTCCAGGAGCTCGCGCATCTCGTCGACCTTGGTGCGGGAGGCCGCATCGAGCTCCAGGACGTCGATGTGGCGGCCCTCGATGATGGCGCGGCAGTGCCGCCCCTCGGTCGCAAGGTCGACGGTCGGCTGATGGACCTCGTCCGACTCGTAGTTCAGGGCCCGCGCCAAGAGGCGGGCGGTGGTGGTCTTGCCGACCCCGCGCACGCCGGTGAGCATGAAGGCGTGGGCGA
>CAZTMF010000800.1:0-1368 GCA_964614675.1 uncultured Caulobacteraceae bacterium
CGCGCGCCCGGATTTCGTGCTCCAGGCCCGCCGGGGCCCATACCGCCCGCGCCGGCGGAACCAGCCAGAGGCGTTCCGCCGCCTTCACCCGCATCACCCCGCTGGCCGCGTAGATCAGCTGACCCCATGGATGGGCGTGGGGCTCGATGTGATGCCCGCCATAGTAGGTGCCGGCGAGGGTGCGGATGAGGTAGCCCACGGCTCAGACGGCCCAGGGATCGACGCCCGCATCGTGCTGCATGATCGCCGCGCGGTTGCCTTCGGTGTCCTCGAAATAGGCGAGCTCGCCGACGCCCTCGATGCGGAAGCGCGTGGTCACCATCCGCCCGCCGCCGGCTTCGATCGCCTTGATGGCCTCGGCCATGGAGTCGACCGTGATGGTGCATTCGTAGCTGGGGCTGCCGGTGCCGGTCAGGGGCTCGCGGCGGGCCCTGAGGTCGCCGACCATGCCCGGCGTTCCGGGCGTCCCGGCGGCGACGCGATAATATCCGGGCTGGCCCCAGGGGGTGACGCGCCAGCCGAACACCGCCTCGTAGAAGGCCTTGGCCCGCTCGACGTCGTCGCATTCCACCGAGAAGTTGCAGACCGCGCCATGGCCGCTCATTGGGCGCCGTCCAGATAGAATACGTTGCCCTCCGGGTCGGCGAACATGGCCATGTAGCCGCCCCACGGCTGCTTGGAGGGCTCCATGGTGAAGCGCGCGCCTCGCGTCTTCATCTCGCGATAGACGGCGTCGACGTCCTCGACGACGAAGCCGATGCCGGACAGCCGGTCCGGCGCGCCCTCGGGCCGCGCTTCCTCAGGGTGACCGCTGGCCACGGCGAAGCTGACGGTCCCGGCGTCGAAACGGGCGTAGTTGAAGCTGGCGTCGCTGAACTGCAGCTCCAGCCCGACGACGTCGCGGAAGAAGGCGACCCCCCGCTCGAAATCGTGGACGTGGTGGTTGATGTAGCCGATGCGAGGTTTCATCGCGGCCTCCCCAGAGTGACCGTCAAGCTAACGCCGCAACGGGTGGCGAGCTATCGACAGGCGGTCAGAAAGTATCGCGAAGACGCCATCTCCCCCCTCAGAACAGCTCGAGCTGGTTCCCCCCGGCGGTGCGGCGGAACTGGGTGACGTCGAGCTGGTCGTAGGGCCGATCGAGGCCGAAGCGCGCCTTGGCCAGCTTGAAGCGGCGCGAGATCACCGCCGCCACCGGACCCTCGCCGCGGGCGCGCTTGCCCCAGGTCGGGTCGTAGTCGCGGCCGCCCCGCATCTGGCGGATCAGGCTCATGACCCGCTTGGCGCGGTCGGGCCGCTCGGCCTCCAGCCATTCGCGGAACAGGTCCTTGATCTCCCAGGGCAGGCGGATGGCGACATAGTGGGCGT
>CAZTMF010000801.1:0-1366 GCA_964614675.1 uncultured Caulobacteraceae bacterium
GAGCACACCCTTCACACGGGTGGGGTCGTATGTTCAATCCCTACCGCGTCCACCATTTCCGCCGGATCTGTTGCGGCGGGAATGGCCGCCCGAAGAGTCGATCAGCGCCAGGACAACTGGCTTTCCATGGCTCCCTTGGACTGCGCGACGGCGGCCCTCACGACTTGACCGTGGCCCCGATCGGCATTTGAACCGCGAGGTCCTCAGGAGCCGCGCCATGCCCCGCCGACTCGCCGGCCTCACCCTGTGCGCGGCCCTGATCTTCACCGCTGCAGCCCAGGCGGCGCCGGCGCCGAAGGTGGGAATCTCCAGCTTCGCTCAGCTGCAGACCCCACTGCCTTATCCTTACGACGAAGCCGCGGACGCCAGCGCCATGGTCGCCGCCGCCAAGGCGCAGGCGCGGGCGAAACACAAGCTGCTGCTGATCGACCTTGGCGGCAACTGGTGCGGGGACTGCCGCATCCTGGCCGGGACCATCGAAATTCCCGAGGTCAAGGCTTTCGTCGCTGCGCACTATGAGATGGTCACCGTGGACGTCGGGCATTTCGACAAGAACCTGCAGATCCCCGCCCACTACGGGATCACCAAGCGGCTCGAAGGCGTTCCCAGCCTCCTGATCGTGGACCCCAGGACCGATGCACTGGTGGACAAGGGCCACATCTCCGCCCTCGAAGACGCCCGCTCCATGAGCCCCCAGGCCCTGGCCGACTGGCTGGCCAAGTGGACGCCGGGCGGGCCATCATGACCGGCCGCGTGCAGGCGGGGATGGGGTCCTAGGTTCGATCCCTACCGGGCCGCCGCGCGCGCCCCACCTATCCGTCGCCGGGCCGTCGGCGTAGACGATCCCCATGTCCGCCTCCCAAATCGACCCGGCGCTCGCCAAGGCGCTTTCAGATCGCGGCTACGCGACCCTGACGCCCGTGCAACTGGCGGTGCTTGAGCCGGAAGCGCGCGGCCGCGATCTGCTGGTGTCGGCCAGGACCGGATCCGGCAAGACCGTCGCCTACGGACTGGTGCTGGCGGAGACCCTCCTTGGCGCCGACGGCAGCCTGGCGCCGGCCGGGGCGCCTTCCGCCCTGGTCATCGCGCCGACGCGCGAACTGGCCATGCAGGTCCAGCGCGAGCTGCAGTGGCTCTATGCAGGCGCCAGAGTCGTCTCCTGTGTCGGCGGCATGGACCCGCGCGCCGAGCGCATGGCCCTGGACCGGGGCTGTCAGATCGTGGTCGGCACCCCCGGGCGCCTTCGCGACCACCTTGAGCGCGGCCAGCTTCGCCTGGATCACCTGGGCGCCGTGATCCTCGACGAGGCCGACGAGATGCTCGACCTCGGCTTCCGCGAGGAGCTGGAGGAGATCCTCGACGCCAC
>CAZTMF010000802.1:0-1361 GCA_964614675.1 uncultured Caulobacteraceae bacterium
CCGAGGATCTCCTCGCTCTCGCCCTGGGAATAGACGTCGGCGGTGTCGAAGAAGTTGATCCCGCCGTCCAGCGCGTGGCGGACGATGGCGCGGCTATCCTCTTCGTTCAGGGCCCAGTCCATACCCGAGCCGAAGCTCATGCAGCCCAGGCAGATGCGCGAGACCTTGAGGCCGGTCGAGCCCATGCGGACGTATTCCATCACCCACCTCCGTTTTGGCCCCCGTTCCAGGATTCCTCTTCGGGAGCGGGCGCGGCAAATGAAATAATCGCGTTCCCCGGCGGGAAGAGCCTCAGGCGGGCGATCCGGCCGCGGCGGCCGCCCGTTCGGCCTGGGCCTCCTCCGCGATCTCGTCCTCGATCGGCGTGTCCATGACCGGCGCGCCCATGCCGGTGTCGGGCGCCTCTCCGCCCACGTCGCTGTCGAACTTCAGCATGCGCAGCTTCCGCCAGCCGCCGAAGCGGTAATAGGCGAGCGAAAGGCCGGCCGAGGCGATGGTGCCGAGCGGGAAGCTCCACCAGATCGCGTCCGACCCCCAACGGGGGATCAGCAGCATCGCGAAGGGGATGCGTATCGCGCAGACGGAAACCGCGAGGATGATCAGCGGCACGATGACCGCTCCGGTCGACCGGACAATGCCCGACAGGGCGAAGGTGATGCTGAACAGGACCAGCGACCAGAGGACCATGTGGTTGATGTGCCGGGCGATCGCCATGGCCGGTGAGCCTGACGGCAGGAAGATGTGAAGGGTGATGTCGCCCAGCAGGTAGATGATGGCGGTGATGGCGCCGGTCACTGCGAGACTGGAGAGAACGCCGGAAACCGCGATCTTGCCCACGCGGTCCCACCGGTCCGCCCCGATGTTCTGGGCGGCCATCGAGGAGATCGAGGCGCCGAGGGCCATGCCCGGCATCTGGACATAGGTCCAGACCTGCGAGGCGGCGGTGTAGGCCGCGGCGGTCAGGGCGCCGAACGAGTTGACGAAGCCAATCATGACCATGGCCGCGCCGGACATGATCAGCATCTGCAGGCTCATCGGCAGGCCCCGCAGCAGCAGCTGCATGGATATCGGCAGATCGGGCTTCAGCAGCGGCAGGTCCTCCCACCGGAGCATCAGCGGGCTCTTCATCCTGTAGAGGGTGATCACCAGGCAGATCAGACTGAAGCCCTGGCCGATGAGGGTCGAGCAGGCCGACCCAGCGATGCCCAGCTTCGGGAAGGGACCTATGCCCCGGATCAGGAGCGGGTTGAGGGCGATGTCGAGCACGATGGCCAGGAGCAGGAAGTAGAAGGGGGTCTTGGAGTCCCCCGCGCCGCGCTGGGCCATCTGCAGGAAGATGAAGAGGCACATGAACGGCATCG
>CAZTMF010000803.1:0-1357 GCA_964614675.1 uncultured Caulobacteraceae bacterium
GCGGCCAGATGGTTCAGCTCTTCGTCGTAGGCCTTGACGATATGATCGGCCATTCCGCGGCGACCTCTTCCTGATACGGACCTACCTTAGACCCAAGCACGAGTCTGACGCAGGCCCCCTATTGCACCGCCTCGCTAGTGACCTGCGTTTGCTGAGCTTGAATGACGGCGGGACGACAGTTTTGTGACACCGTCACCAATCAGCCTTCGACGGGGCGGGGGAAATAGGCGGTGAAGGCCGCGCCTTCGCCCTCTGCGCTCTCCACCATCAGCCCGCCGCGATGGCGGTTGACGATGTGCTTGACGATCGCCAGCCCGAGCCCGGTGCCGGCATAGGCGCCTTTCTGGCCCTCCACGCGATAGAACCGCTCCGACAGCCGGGGCAGGAATTCCCGCGCGATGCCTGGTCCGCTGTCGGCCACGGTGAGCGCCGCGTAGCGCAGCGGCCGGCCGCGATCGGGGCTCAGCAGCGACAGGCGGGCGCCGGCCTGGGATCGGGCGCGGATCGCCTCTTCGATGCCCAGGTCGCTCTGGACCTCGATGGTCACCTTGCCGCCCTCGCCGGCGTACTTGATGCCGTTGTCGACCAGATTCTGGATCACCTGGATGATCTGGTCCCGATCCCCGACGATCACGGCCGCGCCGGCGGGCGGCGTGCGGGTCTCGATCCTGACATGGCGCTCTTCGGCGATCGGACCCAGCGCATCCAGCACGTCGGTGACCGCAAGGCCGAGGTCGAGCTCGCCGCCCGGGGCGATGTGCTCGTTGAGCTCGATGCGGCTGAGCGAGAGCAGGTCGTCGATCAGGCGCGACATCCGCTGCGCCTGCTGGGTCATGATGGCCAGGAAACGGCCCTGGGCGGCGAGGTCGTCCTTAGCGTGACCGCGCAGGGTCTCGATGAAGCCGGTCAGGGACGCCAGCGGCGTCCTCAGCTCGTGGCTGGCGTTGGCCAGGAAGTCGGCGCGCATGCGCTCGTTGCGGCGGGCGTCGGTCTCGTCGCGCATCCAGAGCAGCGCGAGGCGTTGGTCGCCGAGCGGCGGCAGCGGCCGCGCCACCGCGCGCCAGATCCGGTCGAGCGCGCCGCCGCCCTCGAATACCGCATCGGATTCGACGCGGCCGTTGAGCGCTCCCTCCATCGCCTCGAGCACCAGGGGATTGCGGATCGCCGCCGCCAGCATGCCGCCGCGTTGCTGCAGGCGAAACATGTCGCGCGCCGCGGCGTTGGAGAACAGCAGGCGCGGACCGGCGGAATCATCGAGTTCGCTGGCGGCGACCAGCATCACCGGGTCCGGCAGGCCTTCCGCCTGATGATCAACCGCGAGGAGATGATCAAGGTCGCGCTCGGCGGCTACGGCAAG
>CAZTMF010000804.1:0-1355 GCA_964614675.1 uncultured Caulobacteraceae bacterium
TGCGGCGGCGGCCGCCAAGATCCCAACCCGCACGACGCTCCCCCGCCCCCGAGCCAAAGCTTCGCCATGAAACTGCCGTGGAAAGACGGCATGCGCCAGAGACTGCAAGTCGCAGGCGAACCCATGATGCGCTTTGGACTGTTGGGATTGGCTTTGGCCGTGGCTCTTGGCGCCTGCGTGCGCGAGAGCCCGCGCGCGCCTCAGGCGGCGCTGGCCGCCTGTCGCTCGACCAAGGCGCTGCTGGCGGTGCGCCGGGCCGCCCTGCAGGAAGCCGCCAGCGAAGGCGCTCCCGCCGGCCTTCTGGGACGGCTGCGTCGCGAGGGCCGCGCCAGTTTCGAGGATGCGGAGGTGCGCGACTATGACGACGACACCGGTGTGGTCACCTGCGCCGCCCAGCTGACCCTCACGCCCCCCGGCCCGGGTGGCCAGGCGGCCTCTTCGAGGGTCGCCTATGACGCCGAGCCCCTGCACAGCGGCTCCGGCTATCGCTACCACGTGACCGACACCGGCCAGATGGTCTCGGCCATCGCCGGCCTCGGGCCCCTGCCGCCTGAGGCCCAGCCGCCCGCAGCCTCCTCGGCCGCCGCCAACGCCGCCGCCGTGGCGCCCGCCGCCGCAGCCGCCGAGATCGATCAGACCGTCCGCGAGGACGCCGCCGCCGCCGGCGACACCGGCCGCGCGCACAGGCCGCCCGCGGCTGTCCCGGCGACGCCACAGCACTAGGGCGAGGCCAGGCGCCTGGACCGAGAGCGCGCGGACGCCCACCATGGCGCCATGCATGGCGCCCTCGACCTGATCCTGCGTCGCTGGCGGCTGTTCGCGGCCGCGGCCGGAGGCGTCGCCGCCGGCTGGGCGGCGGCCCATCGCCTGCTGCCGGGATCGGCGCTCCTGGTCGGATGGGTGGCCTTCGCCGCCCTCTTCCTCGCCACCACCGGCTGGATGCTGCTGACCACCGACGAAGCGACGATGCGCCACCATGCGGCGAAGGAGGACGAGAACAAGGGCATCCTGACCGCCCTGATCCTGGCCGCGGTCGCGGCCAGCGTGGCGGTGGCGTTCCTGGCGCTGCGGGATTCCAAGTTCCTGTCGAGCCGCCACATGGAAAACGGCCAGTGGTGGGTGCTGGCCCTCTCGGTTTCGACCCTGCTGCTGAGCTGGCTGCTGGCCCAGTGCCTGTTCACCCTGCACTATGCGCACCGCTACTTCGGCGACAGCGACACCGACGGCAAACCGGACGGGGGGATCGATTTCCCGGGCGAGCCGCCCAGGACCTATCGCGACTTCATCTATGTGGCGGTCTGCGTGGGGGCGACCTGCCAGGTTTCGGACTTCGACATCACCTCGAGCCGGATCCG
>CAZTMF010000805.1:0-1350 GCA_964614675.1 uncultured Caulobacteraceae bacterium
GGCGCGCAGCTTGTCTGGCTGGTTCCAGGCCATGCCCTCTCCGTCCGGGAAGGCGCGGTTCAGCACCATCGAGGCGGAGTTCTGCAGCAGGCCGTGGGTGTCCTTGAACCACTTGAGCCGCGCCCGGTGCTTGGTCTCGGGGCAGGTCCTGGCGATCTCGATCCAGTCCTCGAGCGACTTGCCGGTGCGCTTCTCGAGGTTGGCGACGGCGGAGGCGAACCATTTGCTCTGCCACGCCGACATGTTGGGATCGGACACGGTTTTCCCCCTCCCGCCGGTTTTGCTAGGAGATCAGGCCCCATCCGGGAAAGGGCCGCAAGCATGAGCCTCGACGGCGCCTATGACGACGCCAACATCTTCGCCCGCATCGTCCGGGGCGAGATCCCATCCGCCAAGGTCTATGAAGACGACAGGGTCATGGCGTTCATGGACGCCTTCCCCCAGGTGCGCGGCCATACCCTGGTGGTCCACAAGCACTCCAAGGCGCGCAACATCCTGGAGATCGAGCCGGAGGCGCTCTGCGAGCTGATGGCCGGGGTGCAGAAGATCGCCCGCGCGGTGCGCAAGGTGCTGAACCCCGACGGCCTGGTGGTCACCCAGTTCAACGGCGCACCCGCCGGCCAGACCATCTTCCACCTTCATGTCCACATCCTGCCCCGCTGGGAGGGCGTGCCGATGGGCGTCCACGGGCATGGCCAGACCGAGGCCGGCGAGCTCCAGCGCCTGGCCAAGGAGATCGGCGCGGCGGTGGAATGACACAGGTCCAGGCCAGCGGCCCGACGCCATGACCTCCGCCGTCGTCATCGGACTGTCGGCCGTGATCATCGCCATCCAGCGCGATGAGGCGGTGGTGCTCACCGTGCGCCAGCACGACGCGCGCACCAGCCGGCCCTCGACCCTGGTCGGCCTGCCGTTCGGCCCCTTCGATCCGGAGGGGCGGCGCACCTTCGAACTGGCCCTGCGCGCCTTCGTGGCCGAGCAGACCCGCTTCCAGCTGGGTTATGTCGAGCAGCTCTACACCTTCGGCGACCGCGGCCGCGACGCGCCGGTGGCCGACATCGGCGCCATCTCCGGCCCCACCGATGGCTCGCAGTCCGCCCGGGTGATCTCGGTCGGCTACCTGGCCCTGACCCCCCAGGCGGTGGACACCCACGCTCCCGACACCGCCTGGGCGTCCTGGACCCGCTTCTTTCCCTGGGAGGACTGGCGCCGCGGCCGGCCGGCCCTGCTGGACGAGGTGATCGGGCCAGCGCTCGAAGGATGGGTCGCCGCCGCCGGCGGCGAGGAGTCCCAGAACCGCCGCTCGCGCGCGCGCCTGCTGTTCGCCCTGGACGGCGCGCCCTGGAACGA
>CAZTMF010000806.1:0-1347 GCA_964614675.1 uncultured Caulobacteraceae bacterium
TCGCCTACGAGGAGGCCGCCGAGATCTGCGCCTGCGCCGTGGGCACGGTGAAGAGCCGCGTGAGCCGCGCGCGGCGCGCCCTGCAAGCCATCCTGGAGGACGGCGCCTACGATCGCGACGGCGGATCGGCGTCGGAGGCCATGAGCTCCATCCTCGCGGACGCGGAGCGGCTCAGCACGAGCCGGTAAGTCCATGAGACTTTGGGCGCCTGGACCTCTGAGCATTCGGGTTCGTCTGGGCGTGGCGATCGCCATCGCCCTGTTGCCCGTGCTCCTGCTTGGCGTGGCCCAGTCCGCCATCTCATTCCACAAGGAAGGCCTGGAACGCACGGCCAGCCTGAACGCCGCGGCCGAGCGCAGCGTCGGGGCGGCGCGGGCGCGGCTGGATAGCTCCATCGTGGTGCTCGAGACCGTCACGCCCGAGACCGTCGGGGTCGAATGCGCCCCGCGGCTGCGCGAGCTGATGGCCCGCACGCCGGGCATGCTGAACATGGTCCGGCTCGATCGCGCCGGACGGGTGGTCTGCGCCGCCGACAGCGTCACTGGCGACAGCCGACGCGCCGAGGCGTCCTGGTTTCGGCGGCTGCAAGCCGGCGAACGCTCGGTGATGGAAGCCGCGCCGTCCACCGGCTACGCCAGCCAGCCGGCCCTGCTGGTCGCCACCCAGGCCATGGATTCCAGCGGCCGGTTCGACGGGGCCCTGGCCGCCTTCATCGCCCTCTCGAGCCTGAGGCCCGAGCTGGACCAGACCGCGCCGCTCGACACCCAGGTCGCCCTGGTCGACGCCGGGGGCCACGTGCTCAGCCGCACCAAGACCGACGCCTTCGCCCCGCTTCCCGGGAACTGGGCGCCGCGGGCCCTCAGCAAGGGCTCGTTCCTCTACTACGGCAAGGACGGCCAGGGTGCGCCCAGGGTCTTCACCATCACCCCCCTGCTGGGCAAGGACCTGTTCGCGGTGCTGTCGGCGCCTTCGCCGGGCCTGTTCTCCTGGGCGCGGCTGAACCTGCTCTCCAGCGTGCTGTTCCCGGTGGTGGCGTTCCTGGCGACGCTGCTGGCGGTGTGGGTCGCCGCCGACCAGGTGATCGTCCGCTGGCTGCACTATGTGGAACGGGTGGCGGCCATCTACGCCAAGGGCCGCTTCACCGTGCGGCTGCTGCAGGCGGACAAGGCGCCGCCGGAGATCCGCGAGCTGGCCGAGACGCTGGACGCCATGGCCGAGATGATCGTGGCGCGCGACGCCTCGATCCACGAATCCATGGCCCAGAAGGACGCGCTGCTGCGCGAGATCCACCATCGGGTGAAGAACAATCTGCAGGTGATCACCTCGCTGCTCAGCCTGCAGCAGCGC
>CAZTMF010000807.1:0-1347 GCA_964614675.1 uncultured Caulobacteraceae bacterium
CGGTGCCCAGCGCCTTGGCGCAGGCCTCCTTGGCGGCGAAGCGCTTGGCGTAGCTCGAGGCGCGGTCGGGCTTGGCCTCCGAGCGCCGCTGCTCGATCTCGGTGAACACCCGCCGGACGAAGCGGTCGCCAAAGCGCTCCAGCGCCTTCTCGATGCGCCGGATGTCCGAAAGGTCCGAGCCTATGCCGACGATCACGCGGTGGCCCTGGCCGGCTCGGCCGCGGCGTCCATCAGGGCGCGCATGCGCTTGATGGCGGCCTCGAGCCCGATGAAGATCGCCTCGCCGATCAGGAAGTGGCCGATGTTGAGCTCGGCGATCCCGGGAATGGCGGCGACCGCGGTCACGGTCGCGTAGTCGATGCCGTGGCCGGCATGGACCTCCAGGCCCAGCCCCGCCGCCTGGACCACGCCGGCCCTGAGCCGCTCCAGCTCGCGCACGGCCCTCCCCGCATCGGCGTGGCGGACGGCCTCGCAATAGGCGCCGGTGTGCAGCTCCACCACCTGGGCGCCGGCCTCGGCGGCGGCGGCGATCTGCACGGGATCGGCCTCGATGAACAGCGACACCCGGATGCCCGCCTCGCGCAGGGTCCGCACCGCGGGCGCGATGCGGTTGTGTCCTCCGGCGACGTCCAGACCCCCTTCGGTGGTGATCTCCTCGCGCCGCTCGGGCACCAGGCAGGCGGCGGCCGGCCGGTGCGCCAGGGCGATGGCCAGCATCTCGTCGGTGACCGCGACCTCCAGGTTCAGCGGTTTGCCGCGCCGGCGGCTGAGGGCCGAGAGCTCGTCGATGTCGGAGTCGGAGATGTGCCGGCGATCCTCGCGCAGATGCGCGGTGATGCCGTCCGCCCCGGCGGCGATGGCGACCTCGGCGGCGCGCAGGGGCTCGGGATAGGTCTCGCCCCGGGCGTTCCGGATCGTCGCCACGTGGTCGATGTTCACGCCGAGGCGGATGCGGCTCGTCACGCGGAAAGTCTCCGGCTGCCAGGGTCCTCCACAGGTAGGGCCGCGAGCTCCGGCGGCAAGGCGTCGGCCGGATAGGCCGGGACGTCCAGGCTGGCCAGGGCGATCAGGGGCGCGCCGACGTCGGCCTTGCCGCCCGAGCGGTCGACGATGCAGCCCTCGCAGACCACGTCGGCCCCCAGCGCCCGGATCGCCTCGATGCATTCGCGCGAGGAGAGGCCCGTGGTCACGATGTCCTCGACCACCGCCACCCGCGCGCCCGCGGGGATGGAGAAGCCGCGCCGCAGCTTGAACCCGCCGCCCTCGCGCTCGACGTAGACCGCCGGCACGCCGAGGTGACGGGCGGTCTCGTAGCCCGGGATGATCGCCCCCACCGCCGGCGAGACC
>CAZTMF010000808.1:0-1345 GCA_964614675.1 uncultured Caulobacteraceae bacterium
AAGGACCCCCGGGTGCTCTCGGCCCTGCACGTGGAGACGGCGAAGAAGCTCAAGTTCCATCCGACGCTCACGCGGGTGCCCAGGCGCCATCGGGACGCCGCTGGCGCCCCGGCCAAGCCCCTGACGGTGGGCTTCTATGTGCCCTGGGACGAGCGCTCGCGGGTGTCGCTGGCGGCGCACATCGGCCAGCTCGACGTGTTCGCGCCGCAGTGGATCACGCCCAGGGGCTCGCTGGGGCCGCTCAACATCTCCGACGACCCCCAGACCCAGGCGCTGCTGGCCAAGGCGACGCACAAGCCGTCGGTCCTGCCGGTGATCCACAACTCGCACAACGGCGCCTGGGACGGTCCGCTGGCCAACGCCCTGCTGTTGAATCCCGCCGCACGGAACGCCTTCGTCACCAACCTGGTGAACCTGGCCAAGGCGCGCGGCTATGCCGGCTACGTCTTCGATTTCGAGAACCTCTCGCCCGAGGCGATGAAGGTCTATCCGACGCTCGTCTCCCAGACCAACCAGGCGCTGAACCCGCTGGGCCGGGAGGTCTGGGTCACCGCTCTGTTCGGTGAGGATCCGGACATGCTGGACCGGCTCCAGGCCGCCAGCGACACCCTGGTCCTGATGGCCTACGACGAGCACTGGTCGTCCGCCGGGGCCGGGCCGGTCAGCGGACAGGACTGGTTCGAGCAGAACCTCGACAAGCAGCTGTCCCACCTGGACGAGACCAAGACCATCCTCGCGCTGGGCATCTACGGCTATGACTGGGCGCCCAAGGACAAGGCCGGCCATTGCGTGGGTCTGCCCGCGGGCCAGCAGGACTGCGCGACCCTGGTCGGCTTCCACGAGGCCACCCAGACCGCTGACGATTCCGGCTCGGAGGTCAGTTTCGACCAGGGCTCACTGAACCCGACCTATGCCTATGCCGACGACTCGGGCGTACGCCACACCGTCTGGTTCCTCGATGCGCTGACCATGTTCAACCAGATCAAGGCCTCGGACGACTATGTTCCCCGCGGCTACGCGCTCTGGCGCATGGGCGTGGAGGATCCCGGCGTCTGGTCGATCCTGCCGCACGCCTACGGCAAGGCCTCGTACGCCAACCTGAGCTTCCTGCCGCCGTCCCTCGACGTCGACTTCGAGGGCAACGGCGAGGTCCTGCACGTTTCGGCAACGCCCAAGTCGGGCAAGCGGACCTTCTCGACCGATCCGGACACGGGCCTGATCGAGAATGAGACCTACGACGTCATGCCGACGGCCTACGACATCCAGCGTTACGGCTCCAAGCAGGGACTGGTCGCCCTGACCTTCGACGACGGCCCCGATCCGCGCTGGACGCCGCAGATCCTCG
>CAZTMF010000809.1:0-1334 GCA_964614675.1 uncultured Caulobacteraceae bacterium
GACACCGCAGTCTTCGCCGGAGCCTATACCGCCTACACCGTCACCACCAACGGAGGGACGACGACGGTCACCGGTCCCGACGGGACCGATACGCTCACCAGCATCGAGACCCTGAAGTTCGATGATCGCACCTTGGATCTGGCCAGCGGACGCCAGACGATCACAGGAACCGGCGGCGATGACGTCCTGACCTGGGCGGCGGGCGTCAGTGTCATCGACGGCGGCCCCGGCAACGACACCGTGAGTTACTTGAACGCCCCGACGGGCGTGACCGTCAGCCTGGCCCTGGCCGGGCCGCAGGATGGCGGCGGAGCTGGGTCCCAGACCTTGCGCAACATCGAGAACTTGACCGGGTCGGCGTTCAACGACCTGCTTGCGGGCGATGGCGGCGACAACCGCCTGGACGGCGGGGGAGGCGTCAACACCGCCTCCTATGCCGCCGCGGCCGCCGGCGTCACGGTGAGCCTGCTTGTCACCACCGCCCAGAACACCGGTGGGGCCGGCGTCGACAAGTTGGTCAACATCCAGAACCTGGTCGGATCGGCATTCGCCGACACCCTCACCGGCGACGGCGGCAGCAATGTGATCGATGGGGGCGCCGGCAACGATGTCCTCGACGGCGGCGCGGGGACGGACACGGTCAGCTACGCGGGGGCTGGATCCGGAGTCCAGGTCGACCTGTCGCTGACGACGGCTCAGAACACCGTCGGCGCGGGCACGGACACGGTGAAGAACTTCGAGAACCTGACGGGCTCGAACTTCAACGACACCCTGTCCGGCAACTCGTCGGCCAACGTCCTGACTGGCGGCGCGGGCGACGATGTGATCAACGGCGGCTCCGGCGACGACACCCTGCTTGGCGGCGACGGCAACGACGTGCTGCAGGGCGGCCCCGGCAACGACACCCTCGATGGCGGCGCCGGGGTGAATACCGCCAGCTACGCCCTCGCGACCTCCTATGTCCGGGTCGACCTGAGCCTGGCCGGGACGGCTCAATCCACCGGGGGCGCCAACACCGACACCCTGATCAACATCCAGAACGTGACCGGCTCCGCCTACGGCGACACGATCGCCGGCGACGGCGGGAACAACGTGCTGGACGGCGCGGCGGGGGTCGACACGGTCAGCTACGCCAGCGCCGCGGCCGGGGTGACGGCCGACCTCAGCGTGGCCACGGCCCAGAACACCGGCGGGGCCGGGGTCGACACCCTGCTGAACTTCGAGAACCTGACGGGCTCGAACTTCAACGACGTGCTGGGCGGAAATTCCGGCGACAACATCCTCGACGGCGGCGCGGGGACGGACACGGTCAGCTACGCGGGGGCTGGATCCGG